>DASWIV010000018.1:0-3973 GCA_036397475.1 bacterium | reverse complement strand
CCACCGTCTATCCTGATCACTAATCCTACCTGCTTCATCGACCAAAGCGTCGAAATCTGAATTCACGTACCGGGCCGAGTTGCCTTTTTCTCCAAGCTGAGACGAATGCAAAAGTACAAAGAGGAAATTCTCGGGGTCCGGATAATCCGCGAGCCACGTCAACTGGAACAATGCCGGTTCGCCCGCGTCCACTGCCTTGAGGAATGGTCCCCATTCCATGGGTTTCAGCTCGATGTTAACCCCGATACGCGCGAGATCGTTCTGGACAACCTGGGCGACATCAGGACGCGGCGGGCTGAGGTCGTGGTAAAGGGTGATGGTCGGCAGGCCTTCGCCATTGGGATAGCCCGCCTCTTCGAGATATTGTTTCGCCAGGTCAATGTTGTATTCATAGCCCGGAAGACCGGCGTCATAACCGTATATTCCCGGTGGAACAATGCTTGTCGCGGGATCGACAAGTCCATTCAGTACAGTATTTACAAGGTGATCGCGATTGATCGCGTGGCAGAATGCCAGCCTCAGGGCGACATTGTCCTTGAAAGGCTCTTTCTGGCAGTTGAATCCGACATGCTGCTGGTCAATCAATGGTACGCTGACCATCATCTCGGCTTCGGAGGGATTATTCAGAACATCCTGAAGCAGGTCCGCCGGGATATCAGTGTGGTGCAGATTACCCTGCCTGAATTCCTGTAATCTTGCAAGCGGTTCAGCGATTATTCTGTACTCCAGCCCGTCCACATAGGCGGACCCGTTAAAATAATTTTCATTCCTCTGTAATAATAGATGCTGATTGTGGTCCCATTCTTTGAGGATGAACGGACCGGTTCCCACCGTCGCATCCGGACTGGTGGCGAACGCGGTTCCATACTGTTCGACTACATCCTGCGGGACCACATACGCACTCGACATAGCCATCAATCCAAGGAAAGGGGCGAAAGGCTGTTCGAGAGTTATACGTAAGGTCAGGTCGTCCAGGACTTCGATACCTTCGACATCCGACGCGGACCTGTTCAAATAGTCTCTTGCGCCCAGGATCTTGTCGAGTACCCACGTGCGGGAACTCCCGGTGTCCGGATTTAGCACCCTTTTGAATGAATAAGCAAAATCGTTCGCGGTTACCCTCTGCCCGTTCTGAAAAGTTACATTGTCTTTCAGGTAGAAAGTCCAGATCGTGCCATCATCGTTCGCTTCCCAACTATCGGCAATCGCGGGAACATAAGCGCCTTCCGGACTGATCTTGACAAGTCCGTCGAAAATCGACCGAATGACCTTATCGGAAACGGTATCTGTCACCATCGCCGGGTCGAGTGTCGGGGGGTCGGTGTTCAACGGGAACTTATAGATCCCTCCCCTGGTTTTTTCGCCTTCAGGTGTGGCCGCGGCATTGTCATCGTCATTAGTACCGGTGCCAGTTCCGCCATTATTCGATGGCGGCGGTTCGTCTTTTACCTCGGTGCATCCGACCAGAAAAAGTCCGATGACAAGCGCAAGAATCCAATGTTTAAGCATCTTAAGCGTCCTCTCCAATATGGAATGGTTATGGTACCAATCGGATGGGAATTGTAACATTTTTTACCGATTCAATGATTTCGGGAGTATTCTGTAGAGCGATTCCTCGCGCTCGTAATCGAAATCATACCCCGCATTCTCCAGGACCGACCGCATATTCAGGTCGAGATAAATGGGGTGCTCGCCGATGTTGTGAACGATGAAATCCCACGTCATTCCCTCGACAGTCGTTTCATTTGATTCAAGATCAAATTTTCCTTCGACATTCTGGTGGAACCAGTCGAACTTGAGGAAATTCGCGGTGAGGATAAAAATATCGGGACGAGGGGGATAGTGAATTCCGGTTGCGTTATCGGTAATGCCACAGATAGTGGCGTAATTCATACTGGCTGACCTGCCGTCTGTATTAAGAATCACCACCGCGTCATCCGGAAGGATTTTCATGGAACTAACCGCGAAGTGTTTGGCTTCATTGACCTTTCCATAGGATATATCCAGATCATCATACAAGAAAAAGACCTTATTATATATAGATGGTACTACCAGGATTACGATCATTATATATACAACTGCGCATAGCCTGATAAGATTTTTCAAAGGTACGTCGGGAGGCTCCAGGGTCCAGATCCCCGCAGCCAAGAAAATGGCACAAGGTATAATTAATGGATAGACGAACACATAGTAATCTGACACGTTATACGTACTTGCCAAGATCAAGAAACTTACAATATTTACTAACAGCGTTACTCCAAGAATCCTCCCATAAATTCCCCTGACAAATGTCGCAATAATACCAATGGCAAATAAGCCTTTGTAAAAATCCAACCATCGAATAAAGTAAAGGTTCATTTTCAACCGGGATATGGATTCACTGATACTGACTCCGAATAGCCTGCCTGAATACTGTGCTCCTGTAGCGTGGTGAATAAAGTTGTTGAAATTTTCTGTATTTCCCCAGTCCATGGCTGGGTCGAAGGAACTACGGATCGGCAGCAACAGATATAGAAGCAGACCTGGAATTATGAGCCATGAGGATTTAAATATTTTCCAGCTCATTTTCCCGGACTTACTTCCTGCAAAAAATAAAACAGGCAGAATTGAAAGAATAATTCCTGCTCCGGCAAGATGATGAGCCGCAATTAATCCAAATATCAGGAACAGATATTTCAAATTTTTTTCAACGGCATCAGTATCTTTCCTTTTTTGAGCGATCAGATATTCGACAAGCACCAGCCAGATCCCGCATTGCAACAGGAATGCAAACGAATACACTTCGCAAACTATCGACTGTGACCATAGGTTCCTGTTGATGAGCGTATAGATTGCCGCTATTACTCCCCCAAGCCACCATGCGACTTTGCCGGTCTTAATGTCCAGCAGGTCACCGATCCTGAACATTAACACCGGCATCAGGGCGACTGAGATCGCACCGCAGTAAACAGAGAACAGGACCATCGCACGTGCCGGCTCAACCCATGAGCACACATGAGTTATGATCCACCCTATTAAAATGTAAAGCGGATAACCGGTCGGATGTGGTACTCCCCATGTATAAGCGCAGGCAGCCAGTTCTCCTGAGTCCTGGCTGTCGTGGCTCCACGATATTCCCGGAGAGCTGGTTGTATAATAAAGATATAGTGCTACCCCGAAGACTCCCAGCGTGACCGCGATCCTGGCGTCTATTATCGGCCTTTTGATTTTAATTCCTCCCTTGGAGCATTATCGATAGTTATTTCCGCCGCTATTGACCCTTTAACCATGAAAATGATACTTTATCTCCGACGTACGTCATCACTGAGCGAGAGGTTCCACCAATGCGCAAAACTATGCGTTACATTTTACCGCTTGCGGCTATCGCTATCACCGCATTTTTATCCATATCCGGTCCGGGCTACAGCACTAATTACACCATATATTACCAGTCCGAACTTGATGGCGACAGCATAATTTACAAATATGACGCGTCCGGTCCAATTCCCGCGACACAACCCGGCTGCGTTCATCCATCGGTGACCTCCAACGGCAGCATGCTGTTTTACAGCAGGATAGCGGAGACCGCGTGGGGTAATTTCTGGAACGTTTTCTACCTGATGGATGGGGAAGAGCACAAGCTGACAAGAAATGAAATCTACGACGAAATTGATCCGATAATCAGCCACGATGGCTCGATTGCCACATTCACCAGCATGAGACAGGGCAATCTTGAAATCATCACCTATCCCATGAATGAGGATGAGCTCGCGTTCAGAATTACTAACAGCCCGAAACCGGACCAGGAGCCGTCATTCGGCGGATCCGGCGAATACGTTTACTGGACTGGACGTACCGGCAACCATTCGTACATTTTCAAAGCGCCTGGACGTGGCGGCGCTCCTGTTCGCATCAGCAGCGATGGAGTAGGGTGGGAAGAGCACCCGAGCATCTCATACGATGGACGCTATATCGCGTATGTTTCTGTTTTAAG
>DASWIV010000017.1:0-2438 GCA_036397475.1 bacterium | reverse complement strand
GATACACTCGATAATATCGACCCGTCCGTTTTTGATGGAGTCGATATTGTAATCGGTGGAAATCAGACGCCGGTACGTTCACCTAACGCAGCGCTCAATCCTCTAAATCCGATGAACGCCGGCCAGATTTTGACTCCGCCGGCAAATACTACAACAACCGGCGATACCGGCGAAGAATCCGTGGCGGAGCCTGCAACTCCTGAGATCCCGGCTCTCGAAACTCCACTCAAAATCCCTAAGGCTGCCGGACGTGCCCGCAAAGTTACACGATTCGATATCACCCTGAATTCAGCCGGCGAGATAGTCGACTATTATTTCGAGGAAATTAACGTCGATGACTCATTCGAAGACGACCCGGATATGACTGAAATTATGAGAGGCTACGATACCGAAGTCCATTCAGTTGAATTGAGCGAGAGAATTACCCGGAACTATGCCGGAAGTCAGGCTTGCGAAGAATGCCATGTCGGCTTTATGGCGGCATGGGAAGGATTCGGACATTTTTCAACCTACGACACTATCGAACAGTCTGATGCCATTTCCGACGCCTCGTGCGTTAAATGCCACGCTATCGGTTACGTCGAAGAGCCACGGCTCGTTTCATATGACCTTGTCCCCGATACGCTCAGGAATATCGGATGCGAAGGCTGCCATAACAACGGTTACAGGCACATCACCCTGCAGAACCATATCGCGACTCTCGCTCCCGACATGCGCGATACTGTCACGACAACTGATACCATGGCTACCGATATAACGGCATCCACATGTAATGTATGTCACATCGGTGAATGGGCTCAGGACTTCAACTTCCAGGAAGAATTCAACCGTTCCAAGGCGATTTGCGAATCGGTTGGAAACTGATCCTTCCATCACTGAAATTATCTTCCCGGCATCCTGCCGGGATTTTTATTTGCATTAAAATTCCATTTACATTTTCATGTTTCAATCTGCTAATATTCCCACTGATTTAATAATCGAGGTGTTTTGATGAAATTCAGATTAACCGGACTTTTTATCTCACTCGCTTTGATTTTTCTCCTTGGATGCCCATCCGCTGACGGCACCGAAAATCCTGGCGGTTCATCCCAGGTTGAACAGCCTGCCACCGGTGATTTCACGGCACAGGCCTCAACGGACGAAGAAGAGATGGACGGGGACCTTCCGTTCCAGCTTTCCATAAATAATCAGATTATTGGGCCTGACCTGATCGCCGTGGTCCCTGAAAATACTCCTGCGACCATCGAATTTGTCTCGTCCATGCACCTCGACGGCGAATTGAGCATTGTTCCGGCGGGAGGAGGCTCCGCCATCGCCCTTGGAACCTGGACAGGCAGTACGGCGTCATTTACTTACATGTTCGGCTACGGTGAAAATCATGCCCTGTTGAAAGTTGGGGACGATGTCTACGATATCACCATAGTAGCAGGAGTAAATGAATCGGCATCCGATCCCGGCTCCGTTTCAGGATGTCCGAATTCCTTCATGAATCTGGCGATGGGGAATGTCTGGGATTACCAGGAACACTCGGAAGTTTCCATCACGACTTATTGGACGTATTCAATCCAGGATGTCACGAATTCAGCCGATGGCACCATCAGCCTTACGATGCGTATGACCGCAACACAGGGTATCGAGAAAAAGGAGATCACCGCGGTATCCCTGAACATAGTCTGCGACGGCGAAAACTCCTACCTCGTATCCGCGCTGGAACAGAAAGAGGACTTTACCAACAGCACTGTCTACGATCCTGGCACGATCTTTATGCCGGCTGAAATCGAACCAGGTACAAAATGGACACGAACAGGCGTAAGTACAATCGTGACCGGTGGAGATTCGTACGATGTTAATCTGGTTGAGGAATTTGAATGCATCGGCGTGGAATCGATAAATGTAGCTGCCGGGGAATTTTCCGCCCACCGGGTCGAGTTCGCGGTTACTGGCGAAGGGTCGGACCTGGACTACACAAACACAGGGACATCATGGTACGTGCCACGCATAGGACGAATTTTAATGATTGGAGAAAATGGTGAACTTCCCCGACGTGAACTTGTCTCATACCGGATCCAGAGCGAAATTCAGTAATATATAATTACAAATTCGTAAGCGATTTAAGCGTCATCTGCACATTCGAGGCAAAAAGCCACTTGCAGACCCCATCGGCAATCACCAGGCTCAGCCCGATTATCATTCCCCATGTCAGCGACGAATACCTCGACGGGCGCCGCATCACCAGTGCCATGAACATCTGGAAAAATGTACTCGCGAGAATAATAAATCCGATCACTCTTAAGATGGAGTAGAAATGCCACGCCACCGCCAGTGTCAGCAGCGGATCATAACTCGCCGCAAGAACCTCGGATACATAAAAGTTCATGTAATTAAGCTGTAGCACACCAAATATCAGCGCGATCAGTCCTCCGAAAAATCCGGTGGCA
>DASWIV010000016.1:0-9805 GCA_036397475.1 bacterium | reverse complement strand
GTTCGCCTTCCTTGATGAGGATAGCGCCGCCGCCTATGGTTGGGAGAATTTTCCTGTCGGCGAAACTTACAATCGACGCGACTCCAAGTGAGCCGGCCTTTTCATCTCCCACAATAGCGCCAATAGCCTGTGACGCGTCCTCAATCAGAATAGCCTTACTTTTGTCTATGATCTTGATGATCTCATCGTAACGGAATGGTATCCCAAACAGGTGAACACCGATTACCAGGTCTCTCGGCATAATGATCTTGCTGAGCGACACGGGATCCATGCTGAGATTTTCATCCACATCGACAATCACAGGTTTTCTTCCGGAATGAATGACTGACGCAAGTCTTGTGAAACAGCATGTCGCAGGAAGAATTACACGACCGCCAGGTTCGCTGAATTCCTCTATAAGGACCATCAGGGCGGTAGTATCCCTTCCGGTGAGAATAGCCTTGCGTTTTCCGAAGTAATTCGAAAATTTGAGATATTCTTCAGTTTTTCCGATAAAGCTTTCCATCTAATATAAAACTTCTATTGCAGGCACCAGATTATACTCGATATAGCGAACATTCAAGTCACCCTTGAAGGTCAGGTAAACGCGCACCCGCACTCAATATATCATCACTTAAGACTATGCGAAGCCTGTTAAGATAATTGAAAATGTCTTAATATATAAAGTATTCATAACCATAAAATTTCAGGAGTACACAAATGATCGGGAAGGTAACATCGGCAATTCTGACGACGAGGCTCCCGGTCTGGTTGAATATTTCGAGAGCTCCGAATAACTGACTTATTTTATACCGACCGCTATATGAGCTTCGTTGGAAATAGCTGGATTTCCATTCCGTCCATAACTCTTGTCTCTCATGATACTAATGTCGCATAATAAATATTATGTAGCATTTGGGAATTCTGACTGCGTCGCATAAAATCCCCTCCGCAGCCGGTTATTCACACGGCTTGATTCCACGAATGCTTAGAAAACAGGGGTTCCTGACCAGCCATTCGTAATCGTCCTCGTTTTTGTACTTGAATCTATACAGGTCACCTCAGCGCCCAGTTCCAGCAATTTTTCCGCGTACGCTCCCGGACCGCATCCCGCATCAAGTACTTTTTTTCCGCTGATGTCTGGCAGAAGAGAAAAGTTGGCAGGTTTGTCGTAGAAAGCGTTATGTGCTTTTCGATCTATCATTGACGCGTAACGATCCGCGATAGTGTTCCACGCGTCTTTAGCGACCGGTTTTTCAGGTTGAGTTGTCATAACGGGTAAATTATAGGGGAATTTGGGGAATTATTTATCCCACGTACGTTTTTTGGCTTTCTTCAAGCGGTCAAGGGAACTCTCTTCTGACGGCTCCGGTGGTTTTTTAGTCGCTGTCGATTCAGGCTGTGAAGATTTGATGGGTGGAGCGCCTGTTTCTTTTCTGCGACGTGTCGATTCCTTGATTTTCTTAAGTGAATCCTCTACGGCCTGATCGGACGAGAGTCCTGAATCAGCTTTTGACTGTAGACGGTATTGTTCCTTGACCTTCCGCAGCTCTTTAATGTGGACCGGTTGCTCCCTGCCACGGAGCCTCGCCTGGCGAATATCGTCGTACCTTCCAAGGATCCGGCTCCTGACTGTCTCCAGCGTCTCCCCGGTGAAGCTGAGCCTTCTGAATGCGATATCCAGGGGCAATACGCAGATGAAAATGACAAGGAGATAGTACCAGAGATTCTGGTAATGCGTGACCGGTTGATTGGTATGCCTGAAAATGTCCCCGGTTTCGGGATTCAAAACTCCGCCAGTAATATCAGCTATCTGTGTCAGAAGAAACATGTCAGGACCTGAGTTATCGTATTCCGGAGGATAACTGACTGAAAATCCGCTCGACACCTGGTCGATCACATTTCCTTCATCATTTTCCTGAAAAATATTAACCAGGTATGATCCTATCTGGGTAGCGGGAAGCTGTGCCTGGTACCTGCCCGGTGCCACCTGGAAAAGATCGAGTTCAACCGAGTTGAAATCGGGAGGGATAACACGGGCTTTTACGATAGCGTCGGTTATCATTTCACCGTTTGCATCGATCGCGTCAACCGATATATTAGCTTGCCCTCCCCTGATGAAAATATTAGGGACAAGATTCCCCTGCATGTCTACACCAACCAGCCAGCGTGTTGCCTGGGTCCAGAACTGTTCATATCCACCCCAGTTAAGCCAACTGGCAGCCCAGTGGGATTTCGCATCCGATGTAAACGCAAGCGACCTTCCCAGCCCGTACTGCCAGTGCGCAAGCAGGGGATCAACTTTGTGAGTTACCAGGCCTTCCACCGCCAGTGGTTTTATTTCTGTAGCGACATAACCGAGCAGGGGCGGCGATGCAGACCAGTCGATTCCATCCGTGACCGGTGTCTGCATATTCGGTGCCGCCACAAAAGGTTCTTCCACAAGGGCCCTGTTTGACATCAAAAATGTTTCTTTAGTGAAAATCTGGGGAACGGCGTTAAGTGAATTAACCACATAATGATTCCCTCCGCCTTCGCCGGCGAGCCATCCCATGAGCTGGACATTCGCATTTGATCCAACCGACACAGTCGAGACGGTAATAGAGTCATTGCTGATCCTGTCCATCAAGCCTTCGAAATCGCCGGGAGCTGTCATTCCGTCAGACAATACGATCATATGCTTTATTTTAGCGTCGCAGTTCTCGAGTGCGACAAAAGCTGCATGCATCCCGGGATATACAGCTGTCCCTCCCCCTGCCCTGATGGTACCTATCTGTCGCCTGATGGCGTCCAGATCCTCTACCGGACCAAGCTCGATTATCGGTTGCGCCATTGAGTCGAATGCGTACACCCCGATCTGATCCGTATAATCGAGGAGTTCGGCGGTACGCTGGCACGCTTCCCTGGCAATTGATATTTTCTGGCTCCCATCCGCTTCAACCGCGCCCATACTTCCGGATTTATCTATAACAAGCGCGATAGCAATGGTCGGCATGAATTCCTTTTTTGTAAGATCCAGGCTTACCGGAAGGATATCCTCAACAGGCGTTTTGTAATACCCACCCGGACCGAATGAATTCTCTCCCCCTACCATGACAAATCCATTCCCAAGATCCCTCACGTACGCCTGGTACGCCGCCATTGTATCCGGCATTAAATTTTCCGCACCTACATCGCTGAAGAAGATCGCGTCGTACTGTGCCATTGAAACCAGCGACGTTGGAAGGCCGCTCATATCCCTGAAGACAGCCTGAATGCCCTCGTCCCTGAGCGAGTTGACAAGGTATGGCTGCTCATTCGTATCGCCGCTCACATATGCCACTTTCGGTTGGCCCTCCACAATCGTGTAATCGATCGCGCGATTATTGGCATCGGAGACATCCGAATCGACACCGCTCACCTTGACCTCGTATGAATAAAATCCTCCCTCGTTATGCTGTTGAGGGAAAGTGAACACATTTTTACCGGGCTCAAGAGCTACAAGTTCACCCCCGATCAACTGCCCGTTTTCATAGACTTCGACAGTTGCTTCGGTCCGGGTATCGGAATCGATCACAGCCCTGACATCGAACATCTCCCCTTCCTCTACCCTCCTCGGAAGGATTATCCGTCCGGCGGAAACTTCACCCTCCGCCGGTTCGCCGAATGGAACTACATTAATCTGGACTCCCCTGTTTGCCGCGATTCTCGCGGATGACAGTGCGTCCCCTATATTTTCATTTCCATCGGACAATAATACGATTCTTGTGCCTGTATCGGATGGGAGCGATGCGATTGCAAGATCGAGCGCACTCTGGAGATCGGTGAAGTCCGACGACACCTCCGTTTCGATGTCTGAGATCTCTGAAAGATCTGTCCCAAGTCCCGCTTCAAAATACGCCTCACGTCCGAATGCTATCAACGCCGCGGAATCGTCTTCCTTATCCGACGTACCCACAGCCTGATGGATGTAATCCCACATCGGGAATTCTGACGCTTCACCCATCGACTGGCTGGCGTCCCACAGGAAGATAACCGACAATTTGTCAGATCTCTGAATCAGCCTTGTGTCAGCCAGGGCAAGAATCAACGACGTTAACAGGACCAGGCGCAGGAACAGGCTGAAGCGCCTCTGAAAAACGCCCATGTCGGAAAAGCTCCTGTAATGCAGTACCAGGAAAAATGGTAAGACAAGAAAGAGCCAGAGAGCCTGTGGTGTTCCGAATTCCATTTAATTGGTCGCGATCATTAAAATCCTTTCCTGTGGTAAAAAAACCACTCGACACACAAAACAAGCAAAGCGGATAAGCCCATCCATTTCCAAAGGCGTTTCTCCCCTTCGACCTCGAATCGTACCGCGTTCGTATTCCCGCTGACCTGGGATAAGGGCAGAAAATCGTTTATGTCGCTTTCGGATTCATCGAAGAAATTTACGATCAGGTTTGACTCGCCGCTGTCCCCTGCCCCTCCCAGGACGTTCATTTTGTAAACGCCTGTTTCGTCAACATCGACATACGCGTAACCCGCGTCGATCGGAAACTCCTGTACATCACCGTCGGGAGATAAAAGTGAAATTTTCTCGCCAAGATTTTCAATTCGAACCGCGCTGATTCCCTGCGCCTGGATACCCGACTCGCTCGACCTCATATACGTCCTGAAAAAACTGACCGTGTTCATAAGGATGACGGGATACGTAGGCTTAGTGATCAGGTCGGTCCCGGTAAGATTGAACGGGAACACTAGCATCCTCAGGTAATTCCTCTCACCGTATGCCATCAGCGACGTCTGGTCGGAATCTATGAGGTTTATGGTGCCCGGATCGAGCGTCATCTTTCTGGCGGTGAATACATTGAAGCTTCCGGGATTGACGAACCTCATTAATGGATGTCCATCTTCCCAGTCGGTGACTTTCGGAAGCTCAACCGGCTCGCCCATGGTTACCGGGAGATAGTCGGTATCAGGCGGATTAAAAAAAACGTAGTTGCCCGCGGGAAGATTTTCAGGCGCCCATCCCGGAAATATGACAAGGTCATACTGGTCTTCCGGTTCGAAATCCTCCCGGGTTACCTGGAACAATCTGATGCCCGGAAGCCCCATTAACGCCAGGAGTATGAAATCGTCATCCCCTGCAAGCAGGATATCCATGGTATCCGATATTTGCGGGATAGCGTACGCGATGTTGTCCACCTCTAACGCATCGTCGTAATCAAGCCTTACTTCCAGGACGCTGTCATCGTTTTCGATAACCACAAACGGGACATCCCTGAACTGGCGTCCGATTCTCGACCTTGCCTCGATCTCGACCGAGCGTACATCGACCAGCTCCCCATCTGAATAGAACTCGACGTCGCAATCCACATCGTTGTCGGAGTAATTTCTTATCGATACAAATGGAGACACCATCCCGGTTTCAATATTCACGGACGGAACTGAAAAATCGGTGATGCCTGCATTCGGAGCTTCCTCTCCCACTTTCAGGTAATTGATAGGATAGGTGGAATTTTCAAACAGGTTATTATCGATGCCGGAAAAATCGCTGGCGATCACAATGAACGGTTGATCGATCTGGTCAGCCCTCGCCTGAGCGAGCGCATAAGCGGTGGTAAGGTCGCTACGGGTGTCCCCGGGCTTCAGTGAATCGAGCACCCTCTCTATCGCGGGAAGATTATCAGTGAATTCCAGCCCGACTTCCGCATGCTCACCCGCAACGATAAGCATAACCTGCTCACGTGGAGACAGGCTCTGGCAGTATCGCCTGATATCCTCAATAACGGTGTCAAACCTGGACTTGCCTGAATCCACGGATTTCATGCTGGCAGAGGTATCCACAATAAAAATCGAGCGCCGTCCTTCGTTAAGCGCGGCTTTTATCGACGGGTCCACCAGTGAAAAAATAATCGCGAGCGCGATGAGCAATTGAAGGAATAATAAAATGTTCCATCTCAACTTCTGGAACGGAACATTCGCCTGCAGATCCTGGATCATTTCAGTCCAGAAAAAAGTGGACGAGATAAGGTGCCTGCGCCGCTTCAGTCGCAGCAGGTACAACGCGATAATCACCGGGATAACGCCGGCGAACAGTAATGCTATCGGGTTATTCAAACTCATTTAATGACTTTATTCCCTATTGTCCGAACGCAGATCATGGAGTAAAATAATGATAATCAGAAATCTGCGGTTTGAGTGCATAAATGGGAACCAGCGCAGAACAGTTGAAAATAATTGCCAGGGCATCGGAATTCCATTCGGTGCTTAAATATCGTACATCCTTTTTTCCGCCTGCCGAACAGTTCATGCTGGTTCCGATCCTTCTGGATTCCTCACTTTCGGTCATCGAAAATATTTCCTACGCCCAGTCGATAACCAATCCCTTCAAGCGCATAGATTTATTTAAAAATTCCCTGCTAGCCCTGGAACAGGTCCACGCCCGGCTTGTACTCTGCAAAAGGACCCAGATTCTCGACCTTCAGGAATTTGAATCCCTCGAAGCTCGCTGTAATTCAATCCGCCATGAGATAGGCATCCTGTACAAGCAGCTGACACTGGCCATGGACAAGGCCCGTCGAATTCGGTCAAAACAGGATCACCTGACGTAACCTGCAAAGGCAAGCTCCTTTAAAATGAAATCCTCAACATCAATGTCAGTTGTCACAAGGACATATCCCGCGTGCATTTTCGACGCGAACGATTTCAGGTCCTTCAGGTACGCCACCATTTTCCTCTTGTAATCCGATAATAAGCGTGGGCTTATCGAAACTTCTATTATTTCTCCCGTTTCAATATCAGTTAGTGCCCAGTCGCCACGGAGTTCCGGATCGATTTCATTTTTATCCAGAACTTGTATCAAAACTATGTCGTGCTTCCTGTACGCCAGCCTTTTCAATCCATCCTTGAGTTTAACCGGATCGAGAAAGTCGCTTATCACAAAAACAAGCCCTTTGGATCTCTGCCTGAGGTTGAATTCCTTGACCGACGCCTCAAAATCCGTTGAGGATTCCGACACCACCGAGTTAAGCATTTCCACGACAATCCCGAAATGCCCTTTGCCGCGAAGTAACTGTGTGCCTTTCTGAATCCCGTCCGCAAACGAGGTGACACTTATCCTGTCGAGGTTCGACAACGCGATGTAACTCAGGCATGCCGCGAGTTTCCTGGCGTAGGTTGATTTATTCGGCTCCCCGGTCTCCATCGACAGGGAGACATCGACAAGTATATGCACAGTCAGATCTTCTTCCTCGTGAAACAGCTTCAGGAAAAATCTCTCGAGTCGCGCATAGATGTTCCAGTCGAGATACCTGAGGTCATCCCCGCGATGGTAGTCTCTGTAATCGGCGAATTCCACCGACGTGCCGTAGGCACGGCTTCTCTTGTCGCCTTTCATTACTCCTGCAAGGATTTTCCTCGTCTCGATTTTCAGTCGTCCAAGTTTATTCAGGAATTCAGAATCGACAGCGACTTTCGCGGGTTTTACATCGGGGTTTCCCATAATATGCTTAATATTTAATCACATTTATACATAAGAGCGTTAATAAGTCGCACAGGTTCCATTTTCATGGAATAATCCTGAGCATATGCTTATTAGTGTTCGATTAGTCCTCTCCGCGCTCCGATTTCCCCTGCATGATCCTCTCCCGCTTCTTCTCATCGATTATATCCTCTATCTCAGTTATCAATTTATCCTGCTCTTTCCGCCATTTTCTTTCAAGCCCGCGGAATGTCCTGGCTCGTAACCATAAGATAACTGGAGCCAGTATAAGAAGAAATGGCCCCAGAATCATCAGGGTAAACATGGTTACGATCTGGGGAATAAACCAGTGCCCGAGAAGCGTCAGGGACAGCACTATCATAACGAAAATACTGAGTAAGGAGAGAGCGAACTGGAATTTGTACTGCCGGTATTTATAAAGAAAATCCGTTTCTGTTTTGATAGAAAATAGAATTATTCCCATTGTAATCAGGCCGATGACCGTGTATCCAATATGATGTGTGACTGTATACTCCATTGGAAATTTACTTATCCGATTTCCTTACCATTTTCTCTTTCATTATCCGCGCCGCTTCAGGCTTCCTGCGCTTCCTGTTGGCCTCCTGCACCATCAGCCCTATAAATCCCAGGAATACAGGGATTATCCAGTCCGGAACGCTTCCCTCCAGTAAATTCATAGGCTTGATCGCCATCCAGATTAATCCAGCGCCCGCAATGGTCAAACTCAGCATTACCAGTGTGTCCAGGGCTATTACGAATATTATTCCTCCTCCCAGGAACCAGAATAAATCCGATGCCTTTGGCTGAAGTAATATTTCGACATTTTCTCCGCTGAATACGCTCATAGCCTGATCGGCTGGAATTCCGGTAAGGATTTTTCCCATGATCAGCCCGACCATTCCCCCGGCAAGGAAAAACATCACTACATTCGCGAACTGCGCAAGCATGATTCCCATCATGCCAAGTATCAACACTATCAGGGCCACGGTTATGTAAATATAAAGAGGATCCCAGCTGAGACTTCCCATCAGCAGTGAATAAAGGTAAATTCCATACGATGCTCCCACAACAAATCCAACAAGCTTGATCAGTGTTTTATATAACGACAACCCGAAAAAAGTCAGAACAAGTCCAATAATCAGAATTACAATTTGCGGGACATTGAATGGCATCTGGTTCACCCCTCTACCCTAATAAATGTAACCCAGCGACCTGAGCATCTCAAGTGTCGATGGGTCCAGTGATTCAGTTGTTCCGGCACGTTTTAAAAGGTCAGTGAAATCAGCACTGTTGAATTCGATCCAGTGTTGCAGGTCGCCCCTGATTTCGTTCGATCCCGTCTCCTCAGGATCGAACAGATCATTTTTTTCCAGCGGATCCTGCATCAGGTTATACAATTCATACGTTGTCCCCTTCCCTTCAGGACTCGCGTTTCGGATAAGCTTCCATGGATACTCAAGCCACGAATGCGCACGTAGAAAAATCATCGATGCGGAGGGATCGTCGACAAACCTGTTGTCGGGAATCCCGGAAGTAAGCCTGGAACTTTCAGGATTTTCATCTACACCCGATACATATTCCACATAATCTGCCAGATCGGTCAGGCTGAGAAATTCATCCGGATTCGCGGCAATATCCGGTCCCTTAACCATGCAGACTACCTGAATCTCAAATTCTTTAAGTGAAATATTGTGCCCGAAATACCCATTGTCGTACAGCCCTTCGCCATGGTCTGACACTATCACGATCACCGTGTTTTCATAAATTCCGAGTTCCTTTAAATGTTCGATAAGGTCGCCAAAATGATCGTCCATTTCCCGTATCTCGGCGTCATACCGGTCGATCATGTGGTCGATATCATCCTGCGATATTCCCTCCGGAAACGCTGCGCCTGTTTTAAATTCTTCGATGTGCGAATTTATCCTGTCGCAATCAGCCTGCGATCCTGTAAGTTCTCCGCTGTATCCATCTGAAAAGAGCGACAGGTATTCATCGTCCGGCTGGTACGGTGTATGCGGATCGAAATAGTGGACCCACGCGAAAAATGGCGCTCCACTTACCTGTTCATGAGTATCTACGAGGCTCAAAAATGCATGGTTGACCTCATCCGAATTTCTCGCGATATGCCTTTCATAAGCCAGTCCGACCCTGGCGGCAATCCCGAATGGAGCCCACTGGTAGCGGTCCTGGAATTTCCTCGATGTCGTCTGGCAGTAAGTATCCCATCCACGATCGTAATTGAATTCGTTCCCGAGATGCACCGCCGATGGGAATCCCATCGTGTAATACCCCTGTTTCTTCAGCTTTTCAGACAGGGGGAAAAAACCTATCTCCGGATATTTCGAGATATTTGTCAGCACC
>DASWIV010000015.1:0-14096 GCA_036397475.1 bacterium | reverse complement strand
AACGAATACTGTGCCGCGAGTCCGCCCGCGCCATGGCACATCGGGATTCCTCCCAATGGAACTGCGACAAGATTCATCAACCCTACAGACATCGCCATTTTACGAGGCGGTATCCCGCGCCCGGGAAAATAATCGGCGCTTAAAGCGCATACTGCAACCACACTGTTCAAAATTGTCAGCGGCAGCTGCGGAAGCACACCTTTCAGTAATCCCTCTTTCCAGTATTCAACCTGCGGCAGGAAAAATTCAGGCCGGGGAAGCTCAAATTCTATCGAGTTAAATTCCGCAGGATGAGTCCACCTGATAACGATAAACCCAAGAATGAAAATTACCACAAGTGCAGGAAATTTTTTCGAAGAGAAAAAAAACAGGATCGTCGAGATTATTACCGCTATCAAAACTGAATCGAATCCATCCACTGCTGGAAGCCCCTGGACCCAGTCGAGGGCTTTCAGCATCAATTTCGCTCCTGCGCCAAACTGGATTCCGCGCACTATGGGTTTTGGAATAACCTTAGTGAATTTATCGATCATGCCGGTCACCGATAATAGAAATAAGATCACTCCCATGATTATTCCGGCGGCGACTAATTCATCTCTCAACATGCCTTCCGTTATCGCGACAGCAGCCATCGCTTTCATCGGCTGGACAGGGATCGGCTGCCGGAAGATAAGTCCGGTGACAATATTCATCGCTCCTGCGGCGATCAATATTATCCCGAAATTCATGTGGGTCTCTATCGATATCGCGATTACCAGCGGAAGAAACAAGCCGAGATCGCCCAATGAGCCCGAAAATTCATTGAGCGTAAACAGAAATCCGGAATCTTGTGATTTATTTTCTTTCATCGGGAGGAATGCGGCATTTTATCACATAAATTAAGTGGCTCACATCGAAGATGTGAGCCTGTAAAACTGGTGTGCTCGCAATATTAACCGTAAATCAACATGGATGCGGCGCGTTTCTTCTCGCGTAGAACCACCAGTTCACCGCAAGACACGAAAGGTAATAAACCGCAAATCCATAGAGCGCCATTTCAGGCGCATGTGCCTTAACCTGTACACCGAATAATTTTGGAAGAATAAACGCACCGTACGCCGCAACCGCTGATATCCATCCAACTACCGGCCCCGCCTGTTCCTGTTCGAACAGGTGAGGAACCATGGCAAATACCGATCCATTGCCAATGCCGGTCAATGTAAATAGCAGAAGGAAAATCGCCAGGAACGGAATGAAAAATATTTCAGGAGTGTCCGAAGCCCCGGCCTGTTTAATAAAATAAGCAAGCGCTACTGTCGTTATGATCATTGCAAGAGTTGTCCAGTGTGTGACCTTAGCCGCGCTTGTTTTGTCGGACAGGTGCCCTCCGAAAGGACGTATAACCGATCCGATGAACGGCCCCATCCATGCGAAGTAAAACGGATTAGGCGCATGTGGATTCACAGTCTCCCAATCCCCAAGCGTACCGAATACCACTTTCATTAATAAAGGAAACGCCGCTGAATAACCGATGAATGATCCGAAGGTCATCGTATAGAGCCACGTCATGGTCCAGTTATGTTTCGAATTGAAAATCTTGAATTGTTTATTCAGATTTGTCCTTACCGGTCCCGGGATTAATTTCATCATCAGCACCGTAATTACGACTGTTATGGGCAAGGCGACCCACAATCCCCAGTTGTGGCCTTTTAAAATACCAAGCAGTAGATATAACCCAACTGCTGCTCCCGCGAATCCGAGCAGGTTCAAGCCCAATATTTTTCCGATCGCCGAGCCGATGGATCCAAATTTATGATGTGGCATGTTGTTTATTTTGAACCATGCAATTCCAGCTACAATAACAAGTATCGGTACCCAGATGAAACCCGCATTCTGAATCCAGAAAGGTGTCCCGGCTGCTTTCCCTCCGATATCTTCCGGCAATGGAATTGGATTGCCGGTGAGCACTCCAAATACTGATATGGTCATCGCGAATGAAATGAGGATCTGCCCGATGCTGACTCCCAGGTTTCCAAGCCCTGCATTCAATCCCAGGGCAAGGCCTTTTATCTTCAATGGATAAAAAAATGAGATGTTTGACATAGAAGATGCAAAATTTCCTCCACCAATTCCGGAAAGAGCGGCGAGTATAACAAAGGTGGAGTATGGCGTATCAATACTTTGCAGGGCCATTCCCACACCCAGGGCAGGGAATATCAGGAGTGCAGTACTCGTTATTATTACATTCCTGCCGCCTGCAATCGCTATCAGAAATGAATTCGGGATTCTGAGAGTCGCACCGGTAAGTCCCGCTATCGCGGACAAGGTGAACAGCTGTTCAGAATCGAATGGAAATCCCAGGTCTTTCATCTGTACCGTGATGATCGACCAGGCCAGCCAGATACAGAATCCGATCAGCAGACATCCGATCGACCACCACAGATTCCTGTAAGCTATTACCTTCCCGCCCTCCTTTTCCCAGAAATTCCCGTCTTCCGGGTCCCATTTGCTGAGTGTACCTTGCTCTTTGATCAAATTAGTCATTCGACGTGCTCCTCATCGATCGATGTTCGGGACCTCATTCGGTTATTGGCTTGCGTCGCGGGCGATTCCAGATGACCAGGATTGGCGGACGCATGAAATATGTGAGTGGTATGGAAAATAAATGTACCAGCGGGGTAAATGGCGCCACACCCAGAAGAAGCCACGCATTGAACACATGCCATTTAACAGGGAACGGCATTGTCGCTATATACGAAATGTCAGGCCTCAGCATAAAGATGGACCAGACATAGGCGTTCATCGAGGTCGCTCCCCAGATCGAACCCCACCGGTAGTGGCCTGCGATTACAACTCCGTTTATTACCTGGATTAATAAGAGGATCAACACGATGAAATTCCACGGACGCGTGACATTCAAGACCTTCGTGTTGGACATTCGCCGGAATAACAGCATAACAAGCCCGAATGTAGCAAGCAGGCCCATGCCGAATCCGGTAATTTCCAGTATCCATAAACGAAGCTGATCGCCGGTCCAGAGAATTATCGCCTGCGGAATAAACAGAGCGATCAAATGGACCAGGATCACCGATAAAATCCCGTAGTGCCACGGCACACTTCCCCAGAACTGCATTGTATTTTCCAGGAACTGTGTAGAGCCACTGGTGTGCGTGTACTGCCGGTGCCGCCATCGCAGGGGACCGACAATTAATATGCTGAAAATGGCGACATAAGGCACAATCCCGAATAATATATCGTTCCAGTTCATGATTCCGGCTCCTTTGAATCGGGTATCGACACCGCGAGCGGCTCTACAATTTTTTTAACAGCCTTGAATATGTGGTAATACGGATTCTCGTCGCTGACCTTCTGAAGATGCGGAAGAAGGCTTAAAATTCCGGGAAGCAGAATGTATGTTAAAAGTTCCTGAACGACTTCCTTATCGGTTCCCGCTACCGATATGAATTTAAGTATGTTGGCTATATGATCGGGCAGATCGGTGTCATCCTCGACACCGTACTCCCTGTACGTGTCCTTTAATCTCGAAAGCAGGTTCCCACGATTAAAGCTTTCACCCAGCACAAGATGCCCCATATAGGGCGTCGTCGTTTTTCCGATATCGAAAGTGCCGACATATAATTCCTGCAGGCTCTTGGTTTCAAATTCGTCGACATGATCAGCGAAAGCCTCAAGCTCCATGGCTGTAGGCACGTCGGCCTTTTCGATCCAGCGTGCTATCTTTCTCGCCTTGTCCGAGATCGCGGACGCATCGTCCGGATACACGAACAATTCAGAAAGCTCTGAAAATAATGCTGACCTCTCGTCGATCATTTCTCAAAATCCTTCCCCGGGCGGGCTGTATAGCCGAATCCTGTCTCTGCCTTGAACCTGTCGGGTTCCTCAAGAATTTCAATCGCGTATTCGCGATGCGACGGCGGCACAACAAATCTCTGGTCAAAGGTTGATATCGCGCTCAATTCGTAAATATCCTGCAGATCTTTTCTGGTCAAACCGGTCTTCTTCAAAAGCTGGTTTAATTTTTCCACATCGGCGTCCCCAACCGTTTCCTGCCGCTTCATGATCCTCGACGCGATCATCGGCCTGTACGCCTTTACAACTTCATCAACATTCCCGGCGGACAAGAGCCTCGCCAGATACTTGAGTGACACTCGCGAGCTGTCCGACGTCGCGAAATATTCGACAGCGTCAACCGCGTAACCACTGTCCCCGACTTTTCCTAGTAACGGAAGAAGTGGCGGAACGTAAAACAGCATCGGAAGTGTCCTTGCCTCAGAATGCAGCGGTAGTGCCATCTTCCAGTCCTTCACGAATTTATAGACCGGTGACTTCTGGGCATATTCAATAACTGAATCGTGCACGCCGCTCTTTTTCGCGTGCCTGATAACTTCCGGATCTCCGGGATCGAGAATTATTTCTCGCTGGCGCGAAACAAGTTCGCTGTCAGGCGCCGATGCCGCCCATTTGATCAGATCGGCGTTGTACAAAAGAACTCCGAGATACCTGATCCGTCCGACGCACGAGTGCATGCATCCCGGCACCTGTCCAGATTCGAGCTTTGGATAACAAAGTACACACTTTTCCGATTTTCCGCTCTGCCAGTTAAAGTATGTTTTTTTGTACGGGCAGGCGCTCACGCAGAATCGCCATCCACGGCAGATGTTCTGATCTATTAAAACGATCCCGTCTTCGCCGCGTTTATATATCGCTCCCGACTGGCACGCCGCTACACAGGCCGGATTCAGACAGTGGTTGCAGATCCTGGGAAGATAAAAGAATACGAGCCTTTCAATATCGAAGATCGCCTTGCGTTCATCTTCGGAAAGAGAATCGAGGTTCGGATCGTTCGCCGCGTACATCGGCGAGCCCGACAGATCGTCATCCCAGTTCGGTCCGCTGTCGATGTCCATGTACTCGCCTGTGATCTGGGATATCGGGCGCGCCGTGGGCTGGTCATCCCCCTGTGGGGCATTAAACAGATTCCCGTAATCGTATGTCCATGGCTCAAAATAATCCCGGATGGTAGGAAGATGCGGCTGATGAAAAATATTTGTATAGCCGCGAAGTTTATCCGTCGATAGAAGCCCGAGATTGCCGTTCCTGGTCCACCATCCCCCCTTGTACTTTTTCTGGTCTTCCCACTGGGTCGGATATCCTGTACCGGGTTTGGTCTCGACATTGTTCCAGTACATATACTCCGCGCCCTTGCGGTCGGTCCACAAATTTTTACACGCAAGCGAACAGGTATGGCACCCGATGCACTTGTCGAGATGGAAAACCATTGAGATCTGGGCTCGTACGTCCATTATCTCTCTCCTTACTTTTCACTCACTACCATTTCGGTTCGCCTTCGAGTTTGCGAACATAAACATGGGTGTCCCGGTTTACCCCGGTCGGTCCCCAGTAATTGAAGAAATAAGTGAAATGCCCGTAGCCGCCCATCATAAGAACAGGCTTCAGGCGGGCTCTGATCAGTGAATTATGCGCCCCGCCGCGTTTGTTCCCGCGAAGTGGCGATTTCGGAATTGAAATTGTCCTTTCAGGGGCGTGGTAGATCATGCAGATGCCGTCCGGGATACGGTGGCTCACAACAGCCCTGGTCACCACAACACCATGGTCGTTGTAAATCTCCACCCAGTCGTTATCGACAATCCCGATCTTTTCAGCGTCTCCATCGCCAATCCAGAATGGCATCAATCCACGCGAAAGTGTCAGCATCCTCAGATTGTCGTAATAAGTGGAGTGAATTGTCCACTTACAGTGAGGGGTCAGGTAATTCAGAAGGATAGCGTTCCCTTCCGGCTTGCTCTTTACGATATCGCCATAGAATGTCGGCGCCGGTTTGGCTTTATAGGTTGGAAGATTTTCCTTCCATTCGATGTAGCCTTCATGATCGAGATAAAAATGCTGGCGTCCGGTAAGTGTTCTCCAGGGAATTTTATTCTCGACATTCGTCACGTACGACGAATATGTCCTCCCGTCCCGGATATCCCCGGTCCAGCATGGCGTGGTCAAAAATCGACGTGGCTGGGCCTGGATATCTTTAAATCTCATCCTTACCGCGCGTGTGTCTTCCCCGATCTGTTTCAGCGGCATGCCGGTCTTTTTCTCTTCGGCTTCCCACGCCCGGTACGCAGACTCCCCATTCGTTTCAGGAGCGAGATGAAGTATCACATCGGCAGCGTCGACAGCGTCCTTTACCGATGGATATTTCTCCCCACCCCAGACCTCTGTAGGGATCATCCCGAATAACTCGTGGTACAGATCGGAAATATCCCACGAGATCCCATGCATCCCGATTGAATCGAGTTTTCCCAGCGAAATAAATTTGTTGTAAAGATTCACATAATCCCGCTCTACAACTGCCAGCCCTGGCATGGTTTTTCCCGGGATCGGATCGCACTCGCCTTTCCACCAGTCCTTAACAGATGGTTGTGCCAGTTCCGCGGGCGTATCGTGCAGGAGCGGAGTCGCTACAAGTTCCTTCACTGGTTCGGGAATATGTTTTACCGCGAGCTCGCTGACTTTCTTCGCGACAGCCTTGAAAATATCCCAGTCCGACTTCGACTCCCAGCATGGAGGGACAGCCTCAGACAGTGGATGAATATAAGTATGGAGATCGGTTGAATTAAGGTCGTTTTTCTCATACCACGTAGCCGTTGGAAGAACGATGTCCGAATAAAGAGCTGTCGTATCCATCCGGAAATTAATGTCAACGACAAGGTCGAATTTACCCTTTGGAGATTCCCTCCATATAGCGTCCTCGACAGATCCTTCCGCCAGCTCATCAGCGATCGAATTATGGTGCGTGCCAAGATAATGCTTCAGAAAATATTCGTGGCCCTTCCCGCTCGACATGATCGCGTTCCCGCGCCAGATGAACCAGGTGCGCGGCCAGTTTTCGGGAGCATCGGGATCCTCGACAACAAATTTCAGTTTTCCATCCTGCAATTGCTTGATCACCCACTGCTGTACATCCTTAAGCTCGGTTGCGCCTTCCGCTTTTGCATCTTCGATTATCTGTATGGGATTGCGGTTGAAATTCGGATAGAATGGAAGCCATCCACTCTTCACAGCCTTGATCTGGGTGTCCATCGTATGGTGCCCGACGATTTTTCCCTTGTGCTCCGGACCGGATTTTCCTGCCATTGGAGTTTCGTATTTCCACTGGCCGGAGTGTACATAATGAAAAGATGGCGTATTCTGAAGTTTTGGAGGCTTGTTCCAGTCCAGCGCCATAGCGAGCGTAACCCACGCTGACAGTGGCGCCACCTTTTCCTGCCCGACATAATGATTCAGCCCGCCGCCATTCTTTCCAACGCATCCGCATAGCATCAGTGCCATAATTGCCGACCGGTAAATCAGATTGTTATGGAACCAGTGATTTATTCCCGCGCCAATTATGATGCTGCATTTGCCACCGGTTTTTTCAGCTGTCGACGCCCACTCCCGCGCAAACTGGATTGCCGTTTCCTTGTCGATCCCGGTAAACTGTTCCTGCCACGCCGGCGTGAAAGTCGCGTCCTCATCGTCATAACTTTCGGGATATCCCGGCAAACCGCGTCCCACACCATACTGGCCCATTATCAGGTCGTAAATGGTCGCGACAGGTATCCGTCCTTTCTCTGTCTCGACATACCTGACCGGAATTCCACGTTTGAATTCCTTTACTTTCGCGTGGTCCTCGAATTCAACCGTCAGAACCTCATCATGATTCTCAAGAAAGGTAAGTTCCGCGTCAAAATCCGAATTATCGACGCCGTCCTTCTGCTCCAGGTTCCACTGTCCCTTTTTCTCCTGCCACCTGAATCCGATCGTGCCCTTCGGCATCACCAGTTTGTTCGAAGTTTTATCCCACGCAAGGAATTTCCATTCAGAATTTTCCTCGTTTTTATATTTGCTTATCGACGATGCTCGCAGCATGCGTCCCGGTGTGTATTTCCCACCGTCTTCGACAAGCTCAACCAGGAACGGCGAATCGGTATATTTCTTCACGTAATCGAGAAAACTTTCAGACTTATTCTCGTGATGAAATTCTTTCAGTATCACGTGGACGACACTCATCCAGAAAGCGCCATCCTGCCCCGCATGGAGGGGTATCCACCAGTCAGAATAATGCGTGGTCTGATTGAAATCAGGCGAGAATAAAACGACCTTCGAACCCTTGTATCTCGCTTCCGCAAGATAATGGACGTCAGGCGTTCTCGTCATGCTGGGATTCGATCCCATTACCGCGATGAATTTGCTGTTGTACCAGTCGGCACTCTCCGCGACATCCGTCTGCTCACCCCAGATTTCCGGCGACGCTGGCGGCAGGTCCGAATACCAGTCGTAAAAACTGAGAACAGTCCCGCCCATAAGCTGAAGCATGCGTGAGCCGGCAGCGTAACTTAACATTGACATCGCAGGAATCGGTGAAAATCCTACTATCCTGTCAGGACCGTATTTTTTAATAGTGTGAATAGTGCTCGCGCCGATTATTTCCAGGGCTTCATCCCACGACGCGCGCCGGAATCCGCCTTTACCACGGCTGGTGCAGATCGCCTGCCTTGCCTCCGGATTATCCTGGACCGATTTCCACGCATCGACCGGATCGGGAAATTTTTTCCTGGCTTCCCGCCACAGATCTATCAGTGTTCCACGGATGTATGGATACTTAACCCTGAGCGGACTGTAAATGTACCAGGAGAAAGATATTCCCCTCTGGCATCCCCGGGGTTCGTACGGGGGAATTTCCGGATCGAAACATGGATAGTTCGTCATCTGCTCTTCCCACGTGACTATCCCGTCCTTGACGTAGACTCCCCACGAGCATCCGCCCGTACAGTTTACGCCGTGGGTGGATCGGACGAGCTTATCGTGCTGCCACCTGTTGCGGTAAAATTCTTCCCATTCACGACGTTTCGGGTCGAAGAGGTCCTGAATCCAACTCACTGATCCTGTCCTCCGGATTTTATTTATTTCACTTCAAAGTTATTCGCGGTCTATTTTCTTGGAACCAGCTTATCCAGCGCTCCCGAAAACCGGTTCCTGAATGCAAACGCACCAATACATAGAAAAACGATTGC
Source organism: bacterium (assembly GCA_036397475.1). GTDB lineage: Bacteria > JAJVIF01 > JAJVIF01 > JAPKYR01 > JAPKYR01 > DASWIV01. The sequence goes on along the minus strand of DASWIV010000015.1, from coordinate 5,031 downwards.
GCTGTAAAGGCCGTACGACCTGAATTTCGCGGCACTGCCTTTGCCTGATTCATACTGTTCGTTAACCTTACCGAGGAACGCAGATAAATCAGCCACTTCCCGGTCCGTAAGCTGGCGATTTTCATATAACGGCTTCATTGTCGGAAACGGAAGCGATTTCAGCATGTTTACGATTACCGCGGGTTCGTATCTCTCCGACAGGTCCGTCAATTCGGGACCAAGCGTACCGCCACTGAATGGGCCGTTGTTTCCAGCTGTGTGGCATGCGATACAGGACGGTCCCCCATTTTTAAATGATATTTCCCCGAGAAACAGTTTCTTGCCGTTAGCTGGATCGCCCTCCGGAATTTCAATCTCCACCGAACCTGAACCCATTCCCCCGCCCTTCGAGAGAATGTAGTCTGTGACAAGTTCCGATTCTTCTCTGGTGAGAGATGCCCCGGCCATTGCCGGCACACCGAAACCGTCCGGATTAATAAGAAAATCTACAATCCATATCCTTTCCCTCGTCTGGTCAATTCCCAAAAGATCCGGACCGATTAAATCCCCGCCACCGATGGTGTGGCACGATCCGCACCCCCTGGCGTTATAAATTTCCTCGCCAGACCTGTTCTCCTGTCCGGATACTGCGCCTGCTATCCCGAGTCCAAGTCCGGCAATTATTATCGATGATAAAATTCCACGCAGATTGTGGCAGCTGATTTTTTTCATCCGATTTACCGCCTAAGGAATGCCTTAAAGAAAAATTAATAGCATAAACGCATGCGATTAACTTTTGCCATTCTAAACCCTGTACCTAACTACAGTGTCAAGTGATTTTTCTTATTAATAATGAAAAAAAATTCCCGCTCCCTGCGCCACTTTCGGGCCACATATTTACCGCAGTTAATATTTAACTATTGCAAATTATTAAATCATGCTTTAAATTAATTTTTGATAAATCTTTATTAAATCTACACTTTATTGCCCTGGAGAGTAATTCATGATTAAAAGAATTTTAGTCGTCTCTCTGTTGCTTGGAATTTTTTCAGGCTGCAGTAACTCAGGCACCCCCGTATCCAACCAGGATCAACAACCCGAAACACTAAAATCCACGCAAATTTTAACCAGTACTGTCCTTTGGGGACTTTACGACCTAAATTTCGATTTCATTAACGGTGAAGTCTTCGTCTCTCCTGCACGCACCGCACAATTCACCGCTAATGTTACAGGCTTCCTGAACAAATCCCTCGAAGGCCTCACCATTAAATTGAATAACTTTGCCAAAGAGGGCGAAACAGTATTTGTTAATGTTGACGCCACCATCCATCATCCCCTGGAGTCAGAAGTTTACAGGGGTTACGATGTGCGTGGCATTTTTATCGGGAACGGAACCCAGGTTAGCGTGTTCGACGGCACTACCAGCCCGCTGGAAGGTACCGACCAGTATTTATCAAATGCCGACGGTTACACCCGCTGGTACAATCCGAAGGAATTTCCAGAATTGGAACTTTTCGGATATGTCCCGGGAGCATTCGCGACACCGGGCTACGGTGGCAATTCCACCGTCAATCCTTACAAGTATTATGCACAGGGGTTGTCCGCAACCGGAAATCTCGGTGAATATCTCAACGGAGATAATCCGAACAAGGGCGTATTTCTTAACGGAACGGTGAATACCAGGAATTACCAGTTAAAATTCCCCGATCCTGCTCCCGGGGTGGTTTTCAACTACGCCATCATCGCAAGCTGGGCAGGTGAGGAGATCCATCCTGCAAGAGCGCCCGAATCAATTTACTGCTCTGTGGAAGACTCATCCAACCTTTACTTTGAAGACAACCAGACGAAAGGCGGAGACCTCGTCCTCGACATCAGCATTTATAACTGGTCGGAAGATCTCACGTCGGAATTGCAGGATATCGTTATTGAAAGTGATTTCTTCTCCACAGGATGGTTCGCGCTCAACATGGCGGCATCCGCTTATGTCTCAGAAGTTCGTACGGATTTCCATGTTGAAACTCAGCCGGATAATCTGACAAAGAGCGGTCCGGTAAAATACACCATTATCCCTGTCCAGGAACTTGAGGATTATTCCAACCCGGAAGGGATCCCGAACGATGCAAGCGGGAGCCTCTCTTCATATTTCAAATTCCAGACCGAAATTTCGAACACCGCTCCCGAGGAGCCGAACCTTCCAGGCGACGTTCCGATCCAGATCACCATGGTAGCGAATGGGATGACACAGCCTATTAATATGGCAGCTCCGAATGACGATACCGGTCGATTATTTGTAGTTGAAAGACAGGGAAGAATAAGACTCATAGAGGACGGAATCCTGTTGCCGGCCCCATTCCTCGATATAACGGGTATTGTACATTCCACCGGAGGCGAGCAGGGCTTACTCAGCATGATTTTCCATCCCGATTACTCAACGAATGGATATTTTTACGTTTATTACATCTCGGGTAGCGGCGCCGGACAATCCAATGTCGCACGCTATCAGGTCTCCGGCGGCGATCCCAACTTAGCTAATCCCGCAAGCGCGAAGCCGATCCTGTCATTCACTCAGCCTTTTTCGAACCATAACGGCGGTAAACTCCAGTTTGGAAATGACGGATACCTTTATATTTCAACTGGCGACGGCGGGAGCGGCGGCGACCCACTCAATAACGGACAGTCTCTCAATACATTACTCGGAAAATTGTTGAGGATCGATGTCGATATCGATCCCGGCACCTACAATATCCCGTCAGATAATCCGTTTGTCGGAAATGGCTCCGCACTCGACGAAATCTGGGCTTACGGGTTGAGAAACCCATGGCAGTACAGTTTCGACAGCCTTACCCATGATCTTTACATAGCAGATGTCGGGCAGAATGTATGGGAAGAAATCAACTTCACTTCTTCCGAGAGTACTGGTGGCGAAAATTACGGCTGGCGAATTATGGAAGGAGCGCACTGCTATCCATCCGATCCATGCGACGATACCGGATTGCAGTACCCAGTAGCTGAATACAGCCATGCCTTCGGTTGTTCGATTACCGGAATCGGGGTCTGTCGCGCGTCGACTGAGCCTGACATCACAGGAATTTATTTCGCGGGCGATTACTGTTCCGGACGTATATGGGGACTCGCGCGAAACCTCGCTGATGAATGGATTTTTACTGAACTACTCGATACAAGTGAACTGATAACCGGCGCTGGTGAAGATCCCGATGGAAATATTTATTTCACCACATACACTTCCAGCGGCGCGCTTTACATGATTGAGCAGATGTAGGATTCCTTAAATACATTACCATTTGTACAGGCGCGACTTATCGCGCCTTTTTCTTATTAACAGACCTGACGGATATTACATCCAGTCAGACATATCCTGTTTCTTAGCCAGCAATCCCGGAAGCATTTTGCAATATTCGGCGACCGCGTCAGCATGCGTCATCTTGAGAATGTCCATTTGTATGGTCCCATACGGTTCTGTCGGATCCAAATCGATCAACACCTCATGTTTACTGGTTCCATGCTGTGTCTGAACCTTGTTTACTCTCACCTTGCTGACCTGCATGGCACTGAATTCAACCGGACCTCTGCGATCACTGAAAAAAACTTTTTTTCCATCGCAGCGGAATTCAGCATCCACGATCAACTCACCGAAAAGCAAATACTCCCTGTGAGTCTTACGTGCGACATACAGAAACCTTGGCAGGACCGCGACAGGCTTACCCATTTTTACCCGCTCGTTATAATGATAGTTCAGCGCCATCTGGACGAGCTTGTTTCCATCTTCGATGAATTGTCCGGTCGCAGCAACAGGTCCCGACTCGATCCTGTAGCGCCTGAAGTTACTGCTGACAGCCTTATAGCCAGGATAGTTTCTTTGGGTCATGAAAATGTAAAGCCTCTTCCCCCAGGTACCAGGATATGGGAAAGCACTGATAATTTGATCTAATTTAAAAACCTCGTCGGATGGCTTCTTGTAAAAATCGATCTGCTCATTGTCGATCCTGACGTAGCCCTTCTTCACAAATTTTCGGTACCTCATGTACGCTATTGTCGCACCTGCTGCTCCCACATACAGGATGTAGCCCAGCATGATGCTTCCGTTCCCGAAATCGTTTGTAACTAATTTGAACAATGCGATGAGGAAGCCGATCGCGCCACCGGCGATGAATCCTTTGCCGGCTTCAGAGAAAATATCTGCCTGCGCAGGTTCCGGGACCTTGAAGATACTCACCGACGGCGCTCTGGATGTGCTTCTGACGGGCTCTTCCCTGACCTTTTCAATTGTGTGGACAGGCTGATCGGCGTTTAAGTCAATGAGGGTTTGATACTCAGGATTGTCGTTCCAGCGTCCCATATTTTTAATGCCCTGTACCATAATTATCCTTGTGTGATAAGACAATCTGACATGAATCTTGTTTCAGAATTCCATTATATCGCAGGGGTTGCACAATATGATTTCCAATTCATTTCCGGGCATGAATCTCCATTTATTCAGGAATTCAGGATATGGTGCAGCGCTAAGGGCAGATTGCCCATGATACTCTCAAATTTAACGGGTTAACCGGACAATTGAGGTGTCGCCTCAAACCGGTATCTTATCGGGTTATGGCCACACGATTAGAGCCCTCCACTAACTATAAGGACAATTTTTATGGAAATAGTGTTATGGAAATGCGGTACAGGAATATCGGGCTCCCAGTCAAATTGCAAATTCGGAGATTTGTTCTCCTGCGTTTGCGTGATGGGAATCCCGCGCTCAGGCGATTAGAGCATTACCCCTGATCGTGGTTAATCTCACATCAGTCTATTTGCCACTTTACGAAATTCGGTCCATAATGTTAATATAGTTTATAGAGGTTAAATTTCCGCAGTATAAGAGAGGAATAACTATGTCTAGTGTTGGAGCATTCAATCTGCGCGAATGGGTCGACAATAATCGCGACAAGCTGAAGCCGCCTGTGGGGAATATCGAGATGTTCCCCGAGCACGAATTTATCGTGATGATTGTAGGCGGTCCGAACGCCCGCAGCGATTACCATGTTAATAACG
>DASWIV010000014.1:0-3613 GCA_036397475.1 bacterium | reverse complement strand
TAGAACGCGATCAGTTCACCGGTACGCTGGTCGTAAACTACACAACCAATTACCCGGTCACCGTTAAGCACAAGCGAAACCACCTGCGCGCGCCAGAAAATATCTATTCCAAGCCTTTGAACTTCCTGGTCGATCGCGTATAAAAGGGCGTGACCGGTGAAGTCAGCCGCGAATGCTGTCCTCCATACAGACGTCCCCCCGAAATTTCTCTGTGCTATTTTTCCTTCAGGCGTCCTGGAAAATGGACATCCCCAATACTCGAGCTCCCTGACAACTCTCGGAGCCGCTCTTGTTACCCGCTCGACAACATCCTGGTCCGCTCCCCAGTCGGAGCCCTTGACAGTGTCGTCGAAATGAAGCTTCCAGTCGTCACCCGCGGATTTTTCACCCATGTTGTTGAGCGACGCCTGTACTCCGCCCTGTGCGGCGTTTGAGTGGGATTGCCGCGGCTGCACGAGTGAAATTAATGCGACAGTCGCGTTATTCTTCTTCGCTTCGATCGCCGCTCTTTCACCCGCGAGTCCGGCTCCGATCACTATCACATCGTAGTCGAATATCTTCATCAGTTCCCCCTCCTTGATTCGCGGCCGGGCTTATCGGAATCGGAGCCCCTGTCAGACCCGCTACGGTCTTCGCGGTCTTCGTCATTACTGTCACTCGATCCGGGGCCTGAATTATCACGCTCGTCTTCTTCCTCAGCTTCTTCATCACTGGTGGATTGTTGATCTTCATCCGGGTCATTTACGTCCGCATCAACCTGCCCGGTTCCACCGGCTACATTCTCAAATACCGACCGGTCGGGCAGGAATTTCGCCATGCTCGCGACACCCACCACAAAAAACGTCACGAATAATAATGCCATTACACCGATAAGAATGTTTTCTTTGGCTTTCGACGTGGCGTAGCCTAACTTCAGCATAACCGACCGGATTCCGTTGAATGAGTGGAACATCGCCGCGCCCAGGAAAATAATGTAGATCAGAAAAACCAGTGGCGTCACATTTTCAGCCGAATCGGCGGCGGTCTCGACAGCGTGGCCGGAATGCTGGACGATCAGGTGCCAACCTCCGAAGATCGCGACTATACTCCCGGTCAGTACCTGTATGAACCAGAACCACGTACCCGGGTGTTTAAGCATTAATAAATGCTTTCCTGAAACATCCGTTTTCATGTACGCTTTCGATGCGATCCTGATCCCGTTAAGCATGTGGAGTATGAATACCCCGACAAGCCCGACAACCATCGTGTTGTAAATCCAGTCCGGCATATCATGCCAGAAACGGAGCATCTCGTTGAATTTCTCGGGAGAAATAAGGATAGCGCCATTATCGATGGTGTGGAGGATTATATAGAGAGTGAGAGCCAGCCCCGTTAAAACCTGGAGCAGCCATAGGTATGTAGCCCAGCGGTATTTGCTGTTCATATTGTGCAGCCGCCGACAGAAAAAAGTATGCCCCCCTTGACGGGAGGGTGATTAAAGTTGGAGTTTAGCACAACGCATTGCGGAGGTTCAATGCGTACCGGAGCATCGGCATTTAATGGAGTAACCTCAATCTACGGAGCACCGGCATTTAATGGAATAATCGCGTTGTACGGAGCACCGGCATCCTGCCGGTTGGTCCACCGACTTCCAGTCGGTTGCTGCATATCCATTCTGAGTTATTGCGATTATGTCCTGTGCACTTCCCTGGAATATCCTGTCCTTTCTCCTTGACACCTTTAACGTACAGCCGTTAAATATCAGTTTGCTGTATAATGCGGAAACTCTCGACATATTCTCGAGGAGGAAAATTATGAAATCATACAGAACTTCAATATTTATTCTCACCGCGGTCTTTGCGCTGCTGCTGATGAGCATCAGTTCTTTCGCCCAGGACGGGGAATCCGAGACAACCACTATCTCATCTCCTTCCGGCGATTCCGAAACAACAACCGTAACCACACCTGAAAGCGAACCGGAAACGCCCCCGGACGCGTCCCGCCCGCGGATCGCTGTACTGGCATTCGAAAATCGATCGTCGTATTCATACAGCTCAATCGGCGACGGAATGACAAACATTATCGTTACCGAACTGACCAAATCAGGCAGGTTCGATGTCATCCAGCGTGGGGAAAATCTAGACCTGATACTCGACGAGATCTCGCTTGGCGAAGCCGGTTATATAGAGGGCGATGAAACAACCCAGCGTGGGCATGTCAGGGGAATCAATTACATACTCAGCGGCAAGGTTACAAACTTTGGCTATGAGGAGCAGGATATGGGCGGATTCCTTGGCGGAATAGCCGGAGGATTCGGCGGAGTCGATGTCAGTAAAGAAGAAGCTGTTGCGCGTGTGGACTTCGCGCTGATCGACGCCACTACCGGCGAAACAATTCTATCGGAAACCGCTGAAGGAAAAGAATCCAATACCGGTGTGGGACTTCGCGGAGGCAATTACGGAGACTGGATCGGATCTGTAGACTGGGATACCGACGAATTTATGGGATCCATGATCGGCCACGCCGCATTAAAAGCGGTTGACGACCTGCTCGATAAAATACTGGTGCTGTTTCCCGTACAGGCACCGATCCTTGCGGTAACGCCTGACTTCCTGATCCTCGATATAGGAGCCGGCGCGAATATTGAGGAAGGAATGGAATTTATCGTCTACCGTGTGAGCGAGGTAACCAACTCGTCTGGCGAGGTTGTCTGGACCGATAAGGAACAGATAGGCGTCGTCCGCATAACCGAGATAGACCTCCGCACGAGCAAGGCGGTTATCGTGTCGGGGAGCGGGTTTGTCGAAGGCGACCTCTGCGAACTGCCTGATGACGTGGAAGAAGATTAATTTATCAAAACCGTTACTTCCGATTATCATAGAACCGGTGAAAATTAACCGTGTCCTATGGTATGGTAGTAATTCTGAATATCTGACAATAAGGAAAACGTTGCAATGGCAAGATACCTCCTGATCCTGGCACTGATAGTTAATTCAATTGTGTACGTCGGCTGCGCCGACATGCTCAACCAGCAGAAACAGAAGGACAAAAACCTCGCTCACATGGTTGAGGAAAACCTGAAGACTGCCGACCTCTTCAGGGAATATCTCGAAAGTTTTTCATATGAATCCGATGGAGTTTATAAGGCTGTTCTTCACGACATACCGGACGCTGAAACCGCCGGACGGCTTTCCTTCAACATGATGGTTGTCCTTGAAGAGCGCAATAATACCAAGGTGAAGACCGGGCGACCGAACTTCACCATCAATGCATTTCAGAACGGCGCCCAGATATCAAAAACGTATTACGTGATGGCGTCCGGAAATCCTCCGATGGTTACATTGATGGGCCAATATGAGGGCGAGGTCTGGACTCCGAACAGGTAGCAATCCCGGACCGCGGATTTTTTCCCGCTGATTTATTCCCGGCGTGTAACTTGCTCTATTCTTTGTGCACCATTAAAATCTTATAATCTAAATCAAGCTCAGGGGATTCGCTTCAGTCGCGTGTCAACATCGCAAAGCATCTCATGGATCGATGTAACCAGGGAAGCCGCGGACCATTTCGGCTACCTGATGGCATTGAGTTCGTCCTCAACCCGGTCCGAATCCGCGACAGCGAAATATCTGCTCTC
>DASWIV010000013.1:0-19675 GCA_036397475.1 bacterium | reverse complement strand
TTTTCTAACCACGCGCATATAAAGTCCATGGAGGAGTATGAGGAGATTTACAAGAGGAGTATTGAGGATCCCGAAGGTTTCTGGGATGAGATCGCCAGGGATTTCGTCTGGTTCGAGCCTTACACTAAGGTTCTGGACTGGGTTGAGCCTCACGCGAAATGGTTTGTCGGTGGAAAAACCAATGTGTGTTATAACTGCCTCGACCGCCACCTGGAAACATGGAAGAAAAATCGTGCGGCAATTATCTGGGAAGGCGAGCCGGGCGACAAGAGGACCTTCACTTACCAGCAGCTTCACCACGAAGTCTGCAAATTCGCAAACGGACTTAAATCACTAGGAGTCGAAGTCGGCGACAGGGTAACGCTTTACATGCCGATGATCCCGGAGCTTCCGATCGCGATGCTTGCATGCGCGAGGATCGGCGCTATACACTCGGTCGTTTTCGGTGGATTTTCGGCTGAAGCCCTCAAGGACAGAATCCAGGACCAGGACGCGAAAATTGTCATCACTGCCGACCATGGCTGGCGTCGTGGAAAGACTGTTCCCCTCAAGAAAAATACCGACGATGCGATCAAGGACTGTCCATCGATTGAAAAGTGCATCGTGGTCAAAAGAGTAGGGGAGCCCATCGACTGGAACGAAAAGGTCGATGTCTGGTGGGACGACCTTATGGAAGGGCAGTCGGCGTGCTGCATGGCTGAACCGCTCGACAGCGAGCATATGCTCTATATCCTCTACACATCGGGCACTACAGGAAAACCCAAGGGAATTGTTCACACCACCGGCGGATACATGGTCCAGGCGGCGTACACTACTAAAATTGTGTTCGACATCAAGGAAGAGGACACGTATTGGTGCACCGCGGATATCGGATGGGTCACGGGACACTCGTACATCGTCTACGGGCCTCTCGCTCTGGGCGCGACAACATTAATGTATGAAGGCGCTCCGAATTATCCGGATGAAGGACGGTTCTGGGATATCGTCGACAGGTACCAGGTCAATATCTTCTACACCGCTCCAACCGCCATCCGAGCTTTCATGAAATGGGGTAACCAGCATCCTGAAGCAAGAGATCTCTCGAGCCTGAGGCTATTAGGTACTGTCGGTGAACCCATTAATCCTGAAGCGTGGATGTGGTACCACGAGAAGATCGGACATGAAAAATGCCCGATTGTCGATACATGGTGGCAGACTGAAACCGGATCAATAATGATCAGCCCGCTTCCCGGCGCGACTCCTGCAAAGCCAGGATCTTGCACACTTCCGCTTCCGGGTGTGGATGCGGCGATAGTAAATTCCTACGGTGAGGAAGTTCCCCATGGCAAGGGCGGAATGCTCGCCATCAGGAAACCGTGGCCGGGAATGCTCCGTACGCTTTACAAGGACGATGACCGTTACAAGAGCGCATACTGGCAGGAAATTGACCATATGTACAAGGCCGGCGACTCGGCGCGCAGGGACGACGACGGTTATTTCTGGATCATGGGGCGTCTGGACGATGTCCTGAACGTATCCGGACACCGTCTCGGTACGATGGAGGTGGAATCCGCGCTTGTCGCACACCCTAAGGTCTGCGAAGCCGCGGTTGTCGGAATGCCGGATGAACTGACAGGCGAAGCGATCTGCGCCTTCGTGACGCTTGAGTCCGGATTCACACCGGGCAAGGACATGGTTAATGAATTGAAAGGCCATGTCGTTAACGAGATCGGCGCCCTCGCGCGTCCTAAAGTGATTCACTTTACCGACGCTCTCCCAAAAACCCGTAGCGGCAAGATCATGCGACGTCTTCTGAAAGAGATCGCGAGTGGATCCAAACCAATGGGCGACACTACGACCCTCGAGGATCACAGCGTGCTGATCAACCTTTCGGATATGGCAGCGAAGGAAGACGAAGCATAATTAAATCCTGAGGTAATTGACTCCTGAATACAGACCGCCGGGTGGCGGTCTTTTTTTTTGATATAAGGAGTTAATTATCAATCAAGCACTATTTTATGTAAACTGTTGCCTTTAATTCAGGGAAAATGGATCTGGTTCCATCGTATATATTAGCTTTCTTACACTCATTACTCTGGGTGGTCTCGTGCATTGGACTCGGGTCGCTCCCTGAACGATTCATCCCGTCTGCATCCAATCTTGAACGAACGATCCACCGCTTTCTCTGCGGATGCATGTTATGGATTCTGCTTGTACTACTGCTTGCGATTTTCCACCTTGCGCTGCCCCTTGTGTTGAGAATTCTGGTTTATATTTTCGGGCTCGGATCGATCGCCAGGTATGGGAGTCAATGGCTGAGGGATTACAGTAGCGGAATACCCCCGACTTTCCCTGTAATTACAATTTTTATAATCATTTTTTCCCAGTTCCTCTACGCATTGATGCCGGTTGTCGGATTCGATGCGACCACGTACCACCTCCCCCTCGTAACGCATATCCTTGAGCATGGCACGATAGCGTGGACTCCATATATTTTTAATTCCGCGTTTCCGAAAAACTACGAGATCCTGCAGGCAGTGAATATGTCGACAGGTGGTGACGCGGCTGCTTCGATGGTAAGTGTCTGGTTTTCGCTCGGATCGATTCTGCTGCTTGTCGCGATCGGAAACAGGATAGGAAAACCCTATCTCGGAATCCTGGCGGGAATCGCGCTCGGAATCACTCCACTGTGGTTCATTCTTTCACAGATTCCCAATAACGAGGTCGGGATTGCATTCGGGATACTCGTATTGATCCTCGCGATAGTGGCACGGTATCCCGGATGGATTGTCGGGTTAACGATCGCGTGGATAGCTGGATGCAAGTACTACGGATTCGAGTTCGGACTGATCGCGTTGGTCGTGTGGATATGGCAGACAAGACCCGGAAAGAAGGAAATATGGACCGCGGTCATCGTTGGAGTGATTACGGGAGGATTCTGGTACCTCAGAAATATATGGTGGTTCGGCAATCCGATCTTTCCATATTTCAACGACTCATTATGGATTTTCGGCTCGCCACGGGTTTTCGGAGCGCAGGAGAGTATCTGGGATGTCTATTCCCAGTTCGACCAGTTCGCGTCGCCGACAGATCTCATCGGGTGGCTGACTGTTCCATTCCGGATAATGCTGGATCCGGCTCCGAACTTCATAGAGAATGCGAATACGGCGTGGAAATATACAGGGTGGCTGGCGTTCTTCTGGCCCCTGGCGATAATCCCGGCGTGGAAATCGCACCGAAACCTGACAGGCCCGTTTTTCCTGACACTTATATCGGTGCTCTCGTGGCCGCTTCTCCACGGAATAATTTACCTCAGATTTTTGACCCCGATGCTTCCGATGATGTATTTCCTTTCATTCATCGTAATATCGATGTGGCTTGCAAAGATAAAATTGCAGCCACGCCAGGCGGCTGCAGTCGCGACAATCGTCTCTCTGGCGGCTGTCATTCATCTGTTCGGCCCGACCACCGACATAAGCCTTGCGTATCTTCCATTAACGTCGGATGAGAGAGATATTTATCTTGAAGGGAATATTGTTGGATATCCGATCATTCGCGAATTGAATAAGGTCGATCCGCCACCCGTGGTATACAATCTCTACGGGGAAGCGTCGAGGCATTATTGCCATTTTCCCCTTTATTCGAGCTGGCGGGGACCATACAGTTTTTCGGTGTTGCATCAGCACGCGGGATCAGGAACCGAGCTTGGAGAATGGCTGGAGGAGACAGGTATTGACGTATTTATTTTCAATCACAAGAGGGAGATGGAGTCGGGGGATGACATCGAGGATGTAATTTTCAGTCCGGAATTCAACGAGATCTACCCCCTGCAGATATTCGAGTATTACGAAGCGTCGGTTTTTGTCAGAAAGGATTATGACTTAATCCTGTATGTTCCAGATCCGGAATGAGATTATTTCTGCCTCGCCTTCTCCCATTCCTCGTATGGAATCGCCTTACCTTTCTCCAGCCAGCTTTTGAGTGAATCCATCGCCCAGCTCCATCCGGTTTTCATATCGTCGCGACCTTTCCTGTCCGGAAGTTTTTCATGCTGGACTGTAATGGTAGTTTTATCTTTACCCTTCTTATCAAAACTCACCTGTACAATAGTTCCCGGACAATGTTTCTCATTCTCCCACGTGAATCGTATTCTCTTATTTTTCACGATCTTCCGGAATTCGCCTTTATCCTTATCATTATTGGAATATTTGCCACCCTCCCTGAACGTCTGCTTCGCGCCTGTGGTGAACCACTTATTGAGTTTCGACGGTTTCGCCCACGCGTCGTAGACATCCTCAACAGGAGCGTTGATGGTTCTCGATGCGCTGACGGCGTAGCCGGTCGTTTTCTCGTGGATATCCCTGAGTCCGTGCTCCCGTTCATACTCGACAGTCAGCATCTGTGAATACCACCCGTCGACATCGTGTTTTTCATTAAGATGTTTCGCGGTCGCCTTATGCCCGTTCTTTTTGCAGTTGAATTTGTCGATCACCTTGAACCAGTGCTTGAGATCTTTGCCGGTTCGTTTGATGACTGCGTCGTCGCTTATTCTCTTGCTCATTACAAACTCCTACATAATCGATTATTGAATTTTGAAGTATTTTACTATAACTTTCATAATTTACACTAACTTTAAGCCTTTGCTTCTTTGCGTGTTAACTAAAATTTCATATAATGTAAAACGTGATACTGATTCCAGGAGGAAAATTCGATGAGTAAAAAGATTGGCGTATTACTTGCAGGGTGCGGGGTCAAGGACGGCTCGGAGATCCACGAGGCGACGCTCACACTTCTAGCGCTTACAAAGCTTGGAGCGGAAATTGTTTGCATTGCTCCGAACAAGCAGGCGGAGGTAGTCGACCACGTCAAGGGCCAGCCGGTACCTGAAAAACGTAACGCGATGGAAGAGGCAGCCCGGATATCGAGGGGAAATATTGTCGACGCTGCCCGGGCAAGGGCAAATGATCTCGATGCCTTAATAATCCCGGGCGGATTCGGTGCCGCGAGTTCACTCAGCAATTTCAGCCTGCGGGGAGCAGGATGTAATGTCGACCCATCGGTAGGGAAACTGATAGCCGGATTGAGCGACCAGAAAAAGCCGATCGGCGCAATGTGCATCGCTCCTGCCACTCTGGCGGCAGCCCTGAGGGATATCGATGTGACAGGTGTCCACATGACGATTGGAACCGACCCGGGGACAGCGTCGAAAATCAACGAGATGGGGCAGGTCCATGAAGACTGTGCTGTTGGGGATATCATTGTCGATGAAGAGCACAAGGTTGTTTCCACTCCGGCGTACATGCTCGGGAAGGATATTGCGGAGATTGAGACGGGAATAAACAAACTTGTGCAGAAAGTGTACGAGTGGGCGTGATTTCAAAAAAACTTGAAATTTTCCAATGCGATTTTTCGAAATCGCATTTTTTATTACCGGGTACTCGGATTTTCAGATACGCTCATAAAAAACTTGCTTATCTGCTATCATTAACCTGTGTCGACATCCGTGAAAATAACCACACCTTATATAGAAAAGCGCGCAAAAGAGCTTGGCGCTGACCTTGTCTCAGTTGTGCGATCTGAGCCTCTTTCCGACGACGCTGAAAATCTCGAACAGTGGTTAAAAAACGATTATCACGCGACCATGGCGTGGATGGCGCGCAACAGGGAAAAAAGGAGCGACCCTTCGAAACTTCTCCCCGGATGCAAATCGATCATCTGTATCGCCGTTAATTACTACCGTCCCGACCAGCACCTGAACATGGAGAAATTTCCGAAAGTGTCGCGCTACGCGTGGGGGCGGGATTATCACAAGGTACTGCAGGGAATCCTGAGAAAGCTGATCGCGGACTTAATTGAATTATCGGAAAATCAGGCCAGGCGATCCGATTTTTATATAGCGGTGGACTCGACCCCATTCCGCGATAAGGTCTGGGCACAGAGAGCCGGGCTCGGCTGGATAGGAAAGCACACGAATCTTATTTCAAGAGAATTAGGCTCGTGGGTATTTCTCGGCGCGGTACTTACGACACTCGACCTGAACGAATCAGAGATCGCCGGCGGACATCCGGACCACTGCGGCACATGTACGGCATGTATCGATGCCTGTCCTACAGGAGCTATTGTCGGTGAATACAACCTCGATTCGCGCGCGTGCATCAGTTACCTGACTATAGAGCACAAGGGGGAAATTCCAAATAAATACCGAGACCGCCTCGACGGCTGGCTGTTCGGATGCGATGTCTGCCAGGATGTCTGCCCGTGGAACAAATTCCAGACCCCGACCGGTAATCCCGATTTCACTCCGCGCCACGAATGGCTTGTTCCGGACCTTTACCAGTTATCCCATCTTAATGAAAAAAAATTCGATTCGCTCACCGGGGGCTCTCCGGTGAGGCGGGCGGGTGTCGATAAACTCAAGCGGAACGCGCTCGCAGCTATGGGCCTCCTGTGAAAATGGCTCCCCTGTAATTCCCCCGCAAGCGGGAGGATGGTTATTCATCCCCCTGCCTGAAGCAGGGGTCAGGGGAGGGTAAGAGCTTTTCTGAAACCACTTCCAAAAAATTATATACTGTATTTATCTATGAGAAATTAACTGTATGTCTTTATAAATGCATTACACCG
This sequence comes from bacterium, assembly GCA_036397475.1. GTDB lineage: Bacteria > JAJVIF01 > JAJVIF01 > JAPKYR01 > JAPKYR01 > DASWIV01. The sequence goes on along the minus strand of DASWIV010000013.1, from coordinate 13,075 downwards.
TAATGGAGGCTTTACGTAATGAGTAACGTTACTGAAAATGAAATTCTCGACGCACTTCGAAATGTGATCGACCCGGACCTTAACAAGGATATCGTCTCACTCGGATTTATCCAAAATCTGAATATCGATAATGGAAATGTTAAGTTTGATCTGGTACTCACCACTCCCGCATGTCCGGTAAAGGACGTCATGAAAAAGCAGTGCGAGGATAATATCCTCGCGCTCGAGGGAATAAAAAAGGTCGAGATAAAGCTCGACGCACAGACAACAACCAGCCGTGTCCAGATGGAAGCACTTCCCAACGTAAAACATATCCTGCTTGTAGGATCAGGCAAAGGAGGAGTCGGGAAAAGCACGGTGGCGGTGAATCTCGCGATGGCACTGCATGAAAAAGGCGCGAGTGTCGGATTGATGGATGCTGACATCTATGGGCCGTCTGTCCCGACAATGGTCGGAGTCCACGAACCTCCACGGGCGAGCGAAGAGAACCGCCTGCTTCCACCATTGAAGTTCGGTATGCCGATAATTTCGATCGGATTGATGGTGAAAGCATCGGACGCTCTGGTCTGGAGAGGCCCGATCCTTCATAAAATCCTGACCCAGTTCGTGCAGGATGTCGACTGGGGAGAGCTGGACTATTTGATCATAGACCTGCCCCCCGGAACGGGCGATGTACAGCTTTCACTTACACAGGTGATCAAGCCGTCGGCAATTTTACTGGTCACCACGCCGCAGGACATCGCGTTCGCCGATGTGCGTCGTGCGGCGATGATGTTCCACAAGGTTAATATCCCGGTAATCGGGGTTGTTGAAAATATGGGATATTTCGTGTGTCCGCACTGCGATGAGAAGACTGAAATTTTCCCGCGTACCGGGGATACGTCGACACGGATAATAGACGAAGGATTTGAAATTGAAACACTGCTGGGATTACCGCTGGAACCCCAGGTCGCGTTGACATCTGAGCAGGGGACACCGATTGTCGGATCGTTCCCTGAGAGTGAAACAGCGAAGAAATTTATCGAGCTTGCGGGAATTGTCGCGCAGAAACTCGCGGTGATCTCGCACAGGACGCCCGCGATGGCATCAACGGGAGGAGAATCAGGCAAGGACTGATCTTCAATACGATGGATATTATTTCTCGAGGCGGGTTTTTCATCTGGCCAATTCTCCTGGAAAGTATTATCGCCCTGTGGGTGATAATCGACCGCATGATATTTGTCTTTTCGGTACTTCCGTCACGGCGCGACTCGATTAGCGAACTTGTCAATTCCACGGGGCATGAAAAATCCGACGGCGGCGGAATATCTGAACATGAGGGTGTCCTGCAAAAGGCTGTCGGGAAAGCGGTCGAGCAGAAGGTGCTGAATATATCCCTCCTGCGATTGCAGGCTGATAAGTTGATAGATGAAGCGGAAAGATTTTTATCGGTATTGAACATTGTGGCTCAGACCGCTCCATTACTCGGACTTCTCGGGACCGTAACGGGAATGATCCAGGCGTTTATCCGGATACAGGATCTTGGCGGGCAGGTAAATCCGTCGGACCTCGCGGGCGGCATATGGGAAGCGTTAATAACAACCGCCGCAGGATTGATAGTTGCTATTCCGGCTCTGATCGCATACCTGGCGTTTTCCAGGACGGTCGATAAATACGCTGCTGAAACGGATGCCGCGGTTTCCGAGATCGGGCACAATTTATCCCGGGCTGGAATGGAGGTTGTGTAGGTGAGACGACGGCGTACAATTTCGGACAGAGCGGCTCCGTCGATCCTTATCGCGCCACTGATCGACATCGTCTTTCTCCTTTTGATTTTTTTCATGCTTGTCACGAAATTCCTGTCGCCGTCAATAGCAGTTACCCTTCCCGACTCTGTTACATCGGATATGGACGAAACAAAGCACGTGACAATTACCATCACAGAGCCGGGCGGAATTTTTCTCGACGATTCACAAATTTCGATGGATGAAATTACAACACGTCTTAACGGGTTGAGGAATTCCGGTGAGGTTGGACAGGTCAGACTTCGCGCGGACAAGACAGTGGACTGGGAATTTATCATAGAGGCACTTGATTCAATACGTGAGGCGGGGATATCGGATGTCGCATTCGAGACCGATAAGGAGGAAGAGTCGTGACGGGCAGGGGAATGATAGCTCTGGCTTCCTCATTTCTGGCGCATATCCTTGCATTGATGCTGATCGCACTGCCGTCGATGACCGACGCGGAACCGGAGCCAATTTTAATTACCATTACACCGCCTCAGGTTGTCGAGCAAGAGAAACAGGCGGATGAATTTGTTGAAGAACCTGAAACTGTTCTTCCAGTGGCGGTGCAAGTTGAACCCGCTACTACCCAACAAGATATAGAAGAGAGGGAAATTGAACAGATCCAAACTGAAGAATCAGTGATAGAAAATTCACCGCCCAAGGTTATTAATAATTCAGGGTCAGCAGAAATCGAAACAGGTGTCTCCAATCCTCCAATGGAAGAAGGTGGCGATAATCCAGAGATTTCAGATTCGGGCGCAATTTACCCGACAGATTCCGGGGACGAAGAAATTATTGATCCTGTTGAAAACACGATTGACCTCGATTCAATACTTAATGGCTACAGGACACTGATATTCAGTCAGATCCAGTCACATAAAAATTACCCGGTATCATCCAGGCGGCTGCAGCAGGAAGGCACAGTGCAGGTGAGTTTTGTTGTGCGAACAGACGGAAGTATCTCCGGAATATCGGTATCGCAATCCTCGGGATATTCATCGCTCGACCAGGCTGCCATTGACTCTGTAAATGCATCCTCGCCATTACCGGAAATTCCTGATGAACTTAATCAGAGCCAATTGAATTTAACAATAGCACTGGAATTTTCCCTGGAATAATAAAGTCAACTCTGAAATTTCAACTTACCCATAATAAAAGCGACGCGCCCCAGTTGGGACGCGTCGGAAGGAAGAGGGTGGGGTGGCTAATTAGGGTAAAGCTCCATAACCTCAATTAAAATACCTACCAGATTTTAGATGCGGTTTTCCGAAAACACCTTACATAATATAACTCAAAAAGCACAATAACTGTATCGACAGTATATTAAACTTCCTTAACCGGAATTAACCGGAGAAGCTTCCTTTTCTTAAAAATGCCGGAATATCGAGCTCGTCCTCGTCGATTCTGTCCGCTCTGCTGGACGGTTCCTTCTGCCTTTCGCGCATCGGGATAACCGGTTCATGCTTGTAATCGTCAAAGCCGGTAGCAAGGACAGTAACCCTGATGTAATCCTTCATGCGTTCATCAATGACCGCTCCAAGGATAATGTTAGCGTCCTTGTCACTCACGCCGTAGATCTCGTTGGCAGCCGCCGTGACCTCGGATAATTTCATCGACGGGCTTCCGGTGATATTTATCAGGACACCTTTGGCACCGTCCACAGACGTTTCAAGAAGCGGTGATGTGATCGCCTGGCGGGCGGCCGAAACAGCCCTGTCCTCTCCTGACTGCTGGCCGATACCGATAAGGGCGGTACCCGATTCCCACATGATTTTCTTCACGTCGGCGAAGTCGAGGTTTATCAGTCCCGGGATTGTGATCAGGTCGCTGACTCCCTGTACACCCTGCCGCAATATATCGTCGGCGATGAGGAAGCTTTCTTCGATTGTGGTATCGGGTTCGACAACTTCGATCAATTTATCGTTTGGAATCGTGATGAGTGTATCAAGTGTTTCCTTCAGCCTGTTCGAGCCTTCGTCGGCGATATGAGACCGATGTCCGCCCTCGAATGAGAACGGGCGTGTAACCACGCCGACCGTGAGCGCGTCGCGTTCTTTCGCAAGTTCGGCGACAACCGGGGCTCCTCCCGTGCCTGTACCTCCGCCCATTCCGGCGGTGATGAAAACCATGTCGGCTCCATCCAGAAATTCACCGATCTCGGATTTCGATTCGTTAGCCGCCTTGAATCCGATCTCGGGATCTCCGCCAGCTCCAAGGCCCTTTGTGACCTTTGAGCCGATCTGGACCTTGCGGACCTTGTCTCCGGCGGGATGATATTCAAGCGCCTGCGAGTCGGTGTTGATGATAATAAATTCAACGCCGTACAATCCCGCCTGAAGCATCCTCGCGACAGCGTTGCCGCCAGCTCCGCCGATCCCGACAACCTTTATGTTGGCTGGACCGTTGTTACCCTTGCCTCTCCTGAGATCTCTGGGTCCCTCCTCGAGAGGAAGAGTCATTTTTTTATTTTCCGGTAAACCCTCATTCATCACGTTTTCCTTTTCACCTTTAGATTTTGCTATCTCTCCATTAGAATTATTTCTTCTCTTTGCCACTCCGCTCTTCCTTTCATATCTGAAAAATCCTGCCTGGATTTTTCGTGTTCAATAATTCAAATTACCTGAAGATCGATCTAAGGACCGTCTTCGTCCAGTCTCTCGCAGTATCGAATGCAGCCGGGAATCCGGCAGGAATGCCGCGCGGATACCTCTCGCGGTATTCATAACTGCCAAGCTTGATAAGCCCGACCGATGTGGCGTACATCGGGTTACGTACTTCTTCGGACAGTCCCGCGATATCTGTAGGATATCCGATCCTGACCTGCACCCCGAATACTTCGGAAGCAAGTTCCATGATTCCGGTCAGCATCGAGGTCCCACCCGTGAGTACGATGCCCGAGGGAATCTGGCTGATCAATCCTGTTTCTCTTAATTCCCTGTTCACCAGCCTGAGGATTTCCTCAAGCCGCGGAAAAATAATCTCACCGATAATTTTCAGCGGAATCGCTTCTTTTTTCTCGCCGCCGCTCTTGCTGATCTCGATCAGGTCTTCGCTCATCAGGTACTGCCGGCTGACTCCGCCAAGCTGAACTTTTAAATGCTCAGCCTGTCTTGATGTAATTCCAATTCCATATGCGAGGTCGCTGTCGAAATGATCTCCACCAACCGGATATACTGCGAGGTGAGAAATTCCGCCCTGCTGAAAAACAACAAGGTCGGTTGTTCCACCACCGATATCTATTACAGCGACTCCGATCTCTTTTTCATCTTCGGAAAGAACCGCTTCCGACGACGCAATCGGTGCGATGACTGCATCTTCGACATCCATACCCGCGTGGTCGACCGCACGATAAATATTTTCAAGCTGGTTTGACGCCGCGGTAATCAAAAGCGCGTTGACTTCCAACCGCATTCCACTCATGCCGACGGGATCCATAATTCCGATGTTGCCGTCGACAATGTATTCCTTGACTCTCGCGTCGATCAACCTTCTGCCCTGCGGGATCTCGACACGCTTGGCGAGGTCGAGTGCGCGTTCGGCATCCTCTGCGGTGATTCCTCTTTGAGGATTTGTTACAGCGACCACAGCGTTTGCCGGAGTAGCTTCGACATGCGATCCGGTAATTCCGATGTACGCGGAATCGATCTCGACCCCCGCAACATGTTCAGCCTGTTTTTTCGATTCGGTGATTGACTGGATCGTCCTGTCGAGATCAACTACTCTTCCCTTGCGTAATCCACGTGACGGAGCACGACCTATCCCGATAATGGAAATCTCACCATCGTGAGAGCCCACCCTCGCGACAACTGTACAAACCTTCGTTGTACCTATATCGATACCAACTAACGTGTCAGAGACGATCACTTTGTTCCCTGTATAAGTTTATTGAGTAATCTTCATAAAGCTTGTATTACAAGAGGGTATAGTATAGTATCCACCCTCATTTAAAGCAAGGAAAATAATGTATAATCATTTATGTTATTTCGGCAGAAACTTATACAAATTTAGTGCAAATGATACCCCTAACGGGATTAATGCAACCAGGTATAAGTCCAGACCGCTTTTTTCCCCATAATATATGACAAACCCGCCAAATATCAGTGCTGTAAACAGCCTGATGAGTGTCAGGCGACTCGATGGAATCCGGTCGACAAGATCTCTGGAAAGGCTGAATGTGAGAGAGTCCAGGACCGCCAGTAAAATCAGTGCAATATATTTATTCGAGAGCGCTTTCAGCGGTAAGTCGAAGTAGAATCCTGCGCCAAATCCGATTATCACGCACAAGAAGAACAGCCACATTATTCACCACTCTCCTCGAGTGGTTTGGCATACTCCATCAGGGTGCTTCCCCTGAATGCAGGGAGTGTAAAATTATCCGACTTTACGATCTCCCATTTGATGCTGTACCAGGTCAGAGGTTCGAGAACGCCACCCGGCATTGTAAGGACGCTGTTTAAAATTTCGGGATCGCCTATCGCGATGATGTCGAACGGCGGGGTCATTCTTGTATTGTTCACATCGATCAGGCTGCCGACACATCGTATCGATGAGTCGAGTACAAGCCTCTCGGTTTTTTCACCGGAACGAATTGCTATTGCTTCTGCTCCCGCCAGCCATAATTCGTTGACGATGTTCAGCAGATCGGTCTGGTGAATGAGATAAGGGCGCACTTCCACTCCCTGGGGAATGCCGGATGAATCTTCCGAAAGGGTCAGCCGGATACCCGGACCCTGAACAGCGTCGAGTCCGGCGAGGATCCTGTAACGGGATATCGAGTTCGTGATCTCCGCGCTTGCCTGGTCACGTTCGAGCAGAGCGCTTTCAAGGGATGTAACGTGTTCGCGTGTTTCTTTCAACTCCTGCGTGAGTTCCTCATTTTCATCCTGTATTTTTGTCATCAGTGACGCGAGTTCCTGCCTGCTTTCAACCTGCGCAGGTTCCTTCTGTTCGCTGCTGATAACCTTGAACGGGAATGAGAGAATGATCCCGAGCGCAATACTCAGGACAATTGTCATGAATGATATTCCGGCGCGACGCTTTTTTTTCGGATGTTCCCTGGTCATATTAACCGTTGCCTGTCAAAGAAAAGATACTATGATTATAATACGTTTCCGTTTCGGACGTATCATCCTCTTCAGCGGATTCTTCTTCCCCGGCCGGAATTTCTTTTTCTGCCATCAACTCTTCCATCCGGATCCCGATTTCCCGGTCAGACCTTTCGAGGTGATTTCCGGCAAGGACATAGTGTGGATATTCGATCGTGGAAATGTCGAAATATTCAATTTTCGATGGATCGAGTTCTGCTAATGATTCGTCGGCCATGGCTGCGATAAGCGACTCCACCCTCCGGATCTGCTCTCTGCCATTATCGAACAGCCCGATTTTCATCGGGGGAAATCCGTTGAATTCCAGGGTCATTTTGCCCTGGAAATCCATCTGGATATTATTGAGTGAATCCCCGGTATTAGTACGTTTGTAATCGAGGAATGACAGCAGGAAGATCAACCGCTCGAATTGCCTGTCAAGGTAAGTCGGTTCACCTGCGAGCAGGTATCCGTCCTCAGCCTGGACTATCACGTTCCATTTTTCGCTCATTTTATAAAGAGGCTGGTCATTATATTTAATAACTCCCGGCTGCATGCCGGTAACCAGAGGAACTCCAGGATTGGAGCCTGCGGGGCGGATATCGAGTAATTCACCGTCGGAATCAAAAATGAAATCGCGGCAGTTCACTCTCGCGGCTCCGACACCTTTTCGTTCCATCACGAAAATATCTATCGACTTCAATCCGCTGTGCCGAACTTCAACGTAATCAATTTTCGGATTGCGCCCGATCTCTTCCTCGATGTAATTTACCGGAAGTGCCATTGCCCAGACATCGTTAGCGCCATCGAGCGACGCCATCCCGATAATTTCATCAGTCGATAATTCAGTGTTCCCTCTCACGGTTACCTTATCAAGATTCATTATCCCAAGGTTCAGAAGGTAATACAAAATGGCAGGTACAAGGCAGTACACCAGCAACCTGAGAACCACGTCGGATCTTGTGGTTAACGGCCTCGAAGGGATTTTTTTTACGGTTGATTTTTTCACCGGAATTTGTTTTGTGGCAGCGGTCCTGGAGCTGGATTTATCAACCCTGCTTTTATTTGTACGGGATAGCTTACTTTCAGAAGCAATTTCTCCCGGGGATAATTTCCTGCTACGGGTTCCCGTTTTCCTGCGAAGTTCAGACGGATGTCGATCAGCCCGTGGACGATTCGAGTATCTCTTCAATTGATTTGCCAAATCCGATCCCCTTTACTTCCGGCGATAATTTTATACCAGTAGTTTCAATCACTTTATTTCGCGCGGTTCGCATCAGGAAAAGGACATCCGACGCCTTACCGCTTCCTTCGTTGATGATGAAATTCGCGTGCTGATCCGAAATGACCGCGCCACCCGACCGAAGGCCCTTCAGACCGGCTTCATCGATCAGGCGTCCGGCGGATTTATCTCCATCCGGGTTTTTGAAAACACATCCGCAGGACGGATGTGTTACCGGCTGGGTGCGGTTCCGCCTGTCTACCCTTTCCTTAACCGTATCAAGCAGAGTTTTAGGATCGCCCTTTTCGCCATGAATGGTGCAGCCAAGGATTATGTGATTCGATGTTTGAAATATACTTGTACGATAAGCGAACCCGCATTCTTCGGGCGCCATTTTTCTTACGGCTCCAGTCCCGGCAAATACTTCTATCTCTCGCAGGATGCCATCGAAATTCTCCCCGAATGTTCCCGCGTTCATTACAAGCGCTCCGCCTATAAGTCCGGGGATTCCCGCGAGACGCTCTATCCCTGCAAGCCCGATCCTGCAGCCTTCCCTGACAATTTTATTAAGCTGGACAGCCGAACCCGTAACGATAGTTGTGCCTTCGGATGAGTAATCCGCGTATTCGCCGCCCAGTTTAATCGCGATTCCGTCGAATCCATGGTCGGCGATAAGCACATTGGCTCCGCCACCGATCACAAATGAATCCAGGTTGTAGCTATTTTTTATCCGGTGGATTAGTTCCAGGTCTGTGCTGTTCCATGCTTCGGCGAAGATTGCCGCAGGACCCCCGATGCCATAGGTTGTATATTTCGCCAGCGGCGTGTTTGCAGAGAGCTTACCCGCAAACCCGGAACTTTTTAGTTCTTCATAAATAGGCAGATATTTTTCATGTGTAAAAATCATGAGCTAAATAACCCTGCGCCTTCCTGAGCTGGACGCTGTCCTCCGGGAAAAATCCGGCCGTTGAGGCTTTCTTGAAAGAATCTCTTCCTTTTTTATGCGGACTGGCTTTTTGGCAGAAAGTATCTCGGGCTCGTCGTTTATGCTTCGCCCGAGGTTGAGCATTATTCCGATCCCGGCAATCGCCGCGAGAAAACTCGAGCCGCCTTCCGAGACGAATGGAAGCGGTTGCCCTGTTGAGGGGAACAATCTTGTTGTTACAAGTATATGAATCGCTGCCTGGTAGGTGATCATTGCAGCTATTCCGCTTCCCAGGAATACCCGGAATATCTCCTTCTGCCTGAACGCAATCGTGAACATGGACACTATCAGAATAGTGAAAACCGCGATAAGAATGATTCCTCCTATCAATCCCCACTCTTCGCAGATAACGGAAAAGATGAAGTCGGTCAGGTGATCCGGGAGGGAATAGATCGCGATAGATTCTCCCGCGCCGCGCCCGAACCATTCTCCATTCGTGATCGCACCGATTGAGATAGTACTTTGATATCCTTCAGCGCCAAGATCGTGCAGGGGGGTGATAGGGATGAAAATTCTCTCCAGTTTATCGGGCTTGAATGCGAGTACTCCCATGAAAACGAACCCTATTGACGCAAGTGAAATCGCAAGGGTCTTTGGATGCAGGCCTGCCATGATAGCGAGCGTCAATGCTACGAGAAAGAGGATACCTGCTCCGGAAAGGTCCGTCTGTACCGCGACCATCAGTATCAGTATCAATGCAGCGCCAAGTGGGGCGATTGCGCTCAGTGGCTCGTGTTTCCTCAGGGGATAATTAGACGCGAAATAATTCGAGAGGTAGATTACCATCGCTACCTTAACGAATTCGAGCGGCTGGAATGTAAACGCGATCAGGTCCAGCCATCTCCTGCTTCCTCGAATTGATACTCCCAGCGGGGTCCATAGTACGGCGGCAAGAAAAATCGCACCAAGAATCATCAGCCATTTGCCTGACTTCCTGATAGCAGTCACCGGGACCAGCCACAGGAAAACCATGAGCGCAGCACCGACAAAAGTGACAACTATCCGCTTATCAAGGAGATTGTTGAAATTTTCGAAGTTCGGTTTTCCCTCGAATATGAATCCAGTCGAAAGGAACATCATCCATCCCGCCGTGATAAGCGCGAGGACGCACATCCCGATACACATCATCTGCTTCGAGACATCGGTTCTGGCGATATTATTCAATGGTTCTTTCTTCATCTTTTTGCCGCAGCGCCTTTTTCTGCACCCATGATCTGAAGGAGTCGCCGCGTTCCATGTAATTGCCGAACTGGTCGAAGCTTGAACTCGCTGGAGACAAGAGGACGACATCCCCGGGAGCGCAAAGCGATTTCGCGGCGGAACATGCTTCCGCGAGTGTTTTCCTTGATGTTATTTCCTTGTAGCTGTATTCCTTAAGTGCACGTTTGAATCGGGACCTTGTATTCCCCAGGAGGACCACATGCTTCACTTTCTCCTTGATGTATGGGATCAGCTCTATAAGGTCCAGTCCCTTGTCGTAGCCGCCAAGAAGTAAAATTATCGGGCGGTCGAAACATTTGATGGCACTGATCGTCGCGTGTATGTTCGTTGCCTTCGAATCATTGACCCAGAGTACCTCGTTCGATTCTCCGACAGTCTCTATCCTGTGGGGAAGTCCCTGGAATTCGGAAATGGATGTCCTTATTGAATCATCCTCGCAGCCGGCTAGTTTACAGGCCATTATGGAGGCAAGTACATTTAAGTGATTGTGATCGCCATGTATTTTCAGGTCGGATAATTTCATGATCGGAACCGGCTTGTTTTCAGTGTCGATGTAAAGCTCTATTCCGTTGCGCCATGCACCGCCGGAGATTTTTCCAGCCAGTGAAAATCCATGGATCTTCCCAAGGGATTTTCCATATGCCTGGAGGCAGGCGGGATCGTCGAAATTGATGATCGAATGCTCACTGTGCCGCTGCCTTTCGAAAATACGTCCCTTGACCCGTGTATACACCCTTATATCCCGATGGCGCTCCATATGGTCTTGTGCGATGTTCAGAAGGACCGCTATATAGGGCCTGAACAAACGTACTGTCTCAAGCTGGTACGACGAGACCTCCACTACGATCCAATGGTCGGGTTTTGTTTTACCTGCAAGGTCGATATACGGTTCACCGATATTCCCGGCAAGGTGGACCTGGATCCCCGCGTCTTCCATTACCCTGTGGATCAAGGTCGCGACCGTGGTCTTCCCATCAGTGCCTGTAACTGCAATTAATCGCCCTGCGACAAGCCTGTATGCTATCTCCAGCTCTCCGGACACCTGGATCTTCGCGCCGGTACACGCATCAATAAGTTCCCTGGGAACGTTGATACCCGGCGACGGCGACAGGACGTCTGCATTTTTGGTTACAAAATTTACCAGGTTGCCTACACCACCGAAGTTGTAACGCACCCCTTTTTTCCTGAGATCCTTCATGTCTTCAGTGAAGTCGACAAACGCGTCCTCAGGACGGTCGTCGATGACAGTGACACGATATCCGCGGCTTATGAGTACACGTGCGAGCGATCGTCCCGTCACGCCATAGCCCCAAACCACAAACCTGGTTTTCTTGGGATAAGCTTTCATTTTCTGATCCCATTTACAAAAACATGCGTCTGAAGAGCATGGCTTTTCAGACGGAAAAATCTATTTCAGTCGAAAAAGTCCGGGACCGGGGGGAGAGAAATTTCTCTCTCCCTCCCGGTGATTCCCTGGACCGACCATTGGAGACATTTTCGGTGTATCCTGAGAAAATAAACGGGAAGGGACCGGGATAAAATCCCTTCCCGATGCGTAGAGATACTCATCCAGGCGATAGCAATATCGCCTATCTATATATTCAGTCTTATTAAGTCTCTTTTTACCCATTTTTAAGGACAGAAACCAATCCAATTGCCCCTCCGATAATTCCGAGGAGAGACGCTCCGATGACAATCTTCGGCTCTGAAAACCCTCTAAGCTCCAATGCGTGATGTATAGGTGTCATTCTGAATATTCTTTTCCCGCCGGTAAGCCTGAAATAGACAACCTGCAGCACGACACTGGCTATTTCGACCACGAACACGATTCCGATGAACAGGATGGCTATTTCGAATCCGGATGCAATCGCGGCGGCTCCCAGAGCGCCTCCAAGTGCAAGCGCGCCGGAATCACCCATGAAAATTTTCGCCGGATTCCAGTTGAATGGAAGGAATCCCGCACATATCCCTATCAGCAGGACCGGAACCGCCGCAGTCGACAGGTTTGATACGTAAAAAACAACTCCGAGCGACAGCGAAGCGATCAATATTGTCGACGCAGCCAGCCCGTCCAGTCCATCCGTGAAGTTCACGGCATTCACTATTGACAGGAATATCAGAGAGCCAGATAGGATTTTCCAGTAGCCGATATTGATTGAAATGTCCGTGAAGGGGATGTGAATAATGTTATTGTCGAGAAAATATGAAATTGCCCCGCAGATCATCAGGGCGACTATAGCCTGTAGGGGGAGTTTGTATCTAGCTTTCAAGCCGGACGAATGGCCAGTCGATATTTTCATCAGGTCGTCCGCTATCCCTATCAAACCAGCGAGGATCCCCGCCGTTACCGCTATGATCGCCTCCGGATCGTTCATCAGGGCAGCACCGGGAAGTCCGACAAAAACCATGACGACGAGAAATGCCCGTCCGCCCGTCGAGGGAGTTTTTCCCTTCGCCTTATGATGTGCAGGACCCTGGTCGCGTATAACCGAGCCCCCACCACGGAATTTGGACAGCACGGACACAATCAGCGCGGTCATGATCCACGACGCCGCGAGAATTGAAAATAAAACCAGTTGTCCGTGCGTATAACTCATTACCATTCAGATTCGAGAAGCTTCTCGAGTTTAAATCCACGGCTTGCTTTCAGAAGGACATAATCGCCGTTGCGAATAATTCGCGGAAGTGAAACTGCGCACTCTTCCGTTGTATCGAAATGTATTTTTTCTCCAGAAAATTCACCGGCTATATGCTTCGATAAATTGCCAATTGTTATTAACAGCCCGATACCCGC
>DASWIV010000012.1:0-8669 GCA_036397475.1 bacterium | reverse complement strand
AAGGCGCAGAAGAAAAGGGAAAGGGTCGAAGTTTAGCCCCCCCTTTAATCCCCCCGCAAGCGGGGGGATGGGTAAGATGTCCGCCTCCCTTTAAGGAAGGGATGGGGGAGGGTTAGATGATGACAAATGCTAACGAGCCTTCGACCCCCCTGTGGTCCCCCCTGAGGGGGGACTGAACTCGCCCCTCCCTTGGGATGGCAATGGGGGAGGGTCAAAGACATGTAGCCTGGGATGCCGTAACGCGAAAATGTCGAAGCTTATCGACATCCAGGACCGGCATCCCGGGAAAATGAGGTTACATAATGCGACAGAACATTTTACTCGCGGGAGTAGGCGGACAGGGAATACTCTCCCTCTCCTACGTCATCTGTAATGCCGCTCTCGAAGAAGGTCTCAATTTCAAGCAGTCGGAAGTCCACGGGATGTCGCAGCGTGGAGGGGCGGTCCAGAGCAACCTGCGAATTTCATCCGATCCGATAAATTCCGACCTCATTCCCAGGGGACAGTGCGACCTGATCCTGTCAGTCGAGCCGCTTGAGTCGCTTCGATATATCGATTACCTGTCGCCTGATGGGTGGGTCGTAACCAGCATTCTTCCTCACAAAAATATCCCGGATTATCCGGCGATGGACGAGATCTGGAACAAGCTGGACAGGGTGCGGAAAGTTGTACCGGTAAGTGCCGGTGCCCTTGCGAAACAAGCCGGGAGCCCGCTCGCGCAGAACATGGTGATGCTGGGAGCGGCGTCGGGATATTTGAACTTGAAAATCCAATCGCTCGAACGATGGGTCGAGAACCTGTGGACACCCAAAGGCGAAAAAGTGGTATCGATAAATATGAAAGCATTCCGTATCGGACGTGTGGTCGCTGAATTCTTATCCTCGGCTATCGAATTAGGCATAAATATCAGGGGGCTGGCAGCACTTGCCGAACTGGTCCCGTTTGAAGCCGCGGACCGGTCGAATGTCCGCGAAATGGTAGAGATAATAAATAAGTATCCTGAAGATAAATGGCGTGAATCGATAGGTGATCTGGTAAAGTCGATCGAGGTCGGCTGAAATTATCAGATCCATTCCGCCTGGAAAGAGTTTGAACTATGCACCCTGATTTCGACAGGGCAGTGAGTATCCTGAAAAATGCCGCCGACAGCGGAAGATTCACCCTTTATGAATTTGAAATTTACGATGTAATGACCGCGCTTGGAATCGGGAATCCACCAAAATACGCCGTCATTACAAATCCTGACGACGCTGAAGCGGCGATCGAAAAAATTCCCGGCAATCTTCTTGTCTTGAAAATTGTCCATCCGCGTATCGCCCATAAATCGGATATCGGCGGAATAGCGATTGTCGAACGCGAGGAAGCAGCTTCTACGGCACGCGAAATCCTTGAAATCCTTCCAAAAAAAGTTTCATCGAAATTTATCGACGAAGATTTCAAAAATGAGTTCACCGGATTCTCAAGAGAACAATTACGCGAGAAATTCGTTCAGGAAACCCGCGGGGTCCTCGTGTGCGAATTCATCGAGTCTGATCTTGGTTTCGGTAACGAGTTTTTCATCGGGATGCGAGACACCCGTGAATTCGGACCCGTTATCAACGCCGGGCTCGGAGGGCTCGATACCGAACTCTACGCGAGGGAACTTCCGATGGGACGGTCTGGCTCGACTGTCGCGGTCGGCGTGTCAAACGATGCGGATCTGTTGAACACCTTTAAACACACTATCGCGTTTGAAACTCTTACGGGACTTGCGCGCGGACACAAGCGCCTGGTGGATGAAGATACTCTCAGTGAAATTTTCGCGCTGTTCCACGCGATCACGTGGAAATTATCTCCCCTTAACCCCGATGCCGAATACTGGCTGACGGAATTCGAGATCAATCCCCTGCTGATCAAAAATGGAGCGCTGGTGCCGATCGACGGTCTTATGAAATTTGTGCCGACGAATCAACATCCTCCGCGAAAACCTACAGAAAAAATCGCGAACCTGCTCAATCCCGATGAGATAGCCCTCATAGGCGTTTCATCGAAGGGACAGAATGTCGGGCGGGTAATACTTGGAAATCTGCTGGAAGGAGATTTTTCACCTGACACACTCGCCATTGTCAAGGAAGATGACGACGAGATCGATGGAGTGAAATGTTATCCCTCGGTGTCTGCTCTGCCGAAAAAATTCGACCTCATCGTATTATCTGTCGCCGCGAAAAAGGTCCCGTCGGTCCTCAGGGAAATTATCGACCACGACAAGGCGCAGTCGATTATTCTTATTACCGGAGGAATGGGCGAGAAAGAAGGGAGCGAAGGGATCGAGGAAGAGCTAAGACAGATTCTCACGGAAAGCCGTAGCAGGAAAGATCATGGACCCGTAATGGTCGGTGGAAATTCTCTCGGGCTCATCAGCCAGCCAGGTGGATATGACACCATGTTCATTCCCGAATCGAAACTCCCTAAACATCCTGAGATCGAGATCGGAAATCGAATCGCACTCATCAGCCAGTCGGGTGCGTTCATGATTTCGAGGATGTCCAAACTCGGCGGACTTCTTCCAAGGTGCGCTATCAGCACCGGCAACCAGGTCGACCTGGGTGTTTCAGATTTCCTGGAATACCTTTCAAATGATCCAAAAATAAAAGTCTTCGGTTGTTATATCGAAGGTTTCGATAAATACGAAGGGCTGAATTTTGCCGAGGTCGCCAAGACGATAACGGACCGCGGAAAAGATGTTGTTGTCTATAAGGCCGGACGTTCTCCCGAAGGACGACGGGCGGCGTCGGGACACACCGCCGCGATCGCGGGTGACTGGGTTGTCGCTGAATCGGTCCTTACACAGGCAGGATGCTTTGTGACGAGATCTTTTGGCGAATGGACCGATTACCTTGAGCTCGCGGCAGGACTTGCCGGCACCAGACCCGGCCAGGGCAGACTTGCAGCGGTTTCGAACGCCGGCTACGAAACTGTAGATGTCGCGGACAATATCCATGCCGCGGTTTACGAGCAGGAGCGGGATCTACATCTCACCTCATTTACCGATGAAACAATTGAGAAAATTAAGGTCGCGTTGAAAAAATTCAGGCTCGACGGCCTGGTGAATGTCCGCAATCCTTTAGACCTGACTCCTATGGCTGTCGATGCTGCCCATATCGAAATTTTAAAAATCCTGAACGACGATGAAAATGTGGATGTCATCATTCACGGATGCGTGCCTCTATCACCCGCGATGAAAACGCTGCCTCCGGGAGGGTCCGAGGGCGAGGGAATCGAGGATCCCCGCAGCTATGCAAGCCTGCTGGTCGAGGCTTACAGAAAAGATATTACAAAACCTCTGGTTGTAGTGATCGATTCAGGATCGCTCTACGATCCGATGTCGAAAAAGATCAGCGATTCAGGAATCCCGGTGTTCCGTTCGGCTGATAATGCGGTCAAGACACTTGGGTGGTGGATCGCAACCAAAAAAATCGCCTTCGCCAGGCAGCTTCATCCGATTGGCTTAATTTAGCTGATGCTTAGAAGGACAAACTCAGCTGCAATTCTTTCCTGCTGAATTTTTTCTCCATGACGGGCATACGTCCGCCTATCAGGATCCATTCAAGGCATTTGCGGTTGACCCGTCCGAGTTTCAAAAGATCTTCCTGATCCCTTAAATCCCCATTCAGCCTTGCGCTGAGAATTTTTCGAGCGAGTGTCGGACCTATCCCCGGCACCCTGAGAATCATCTGCGGATCGGCGGTGGTGATATCCACAGGATAAAGTTCCGGATGCGCACGTGCCCATAATTCCTTTGGATCGATATCAAGGCTCATCTTCCCCCTGTTGTCGAACACAAGCTCATCGGGTGTGAATCCATAGTCCACCATAAGCCGGTCCGCCTGGTATAGTCGATGTGATCTCATCGGATTTTCTGGCTCCCTTCCTTCGAGTTTTGTCCCCTTTACCGGACTGAAAGCAGAGTAATACACCCTGCGGAAATCGAGTTCCCTGTAAAGGTATTGCGCTACAGTTAAAAATGCCCGGTCGTTTTCTCCCGGGTCATCGGAACCACCAACCACAAACTGGGTGATCTGTCCTACACGTGGATGAATTCGTCTCATCCTGCGCAGGGTCTCTATAAGCTGCATCTGTCCAAGAATGCTTTTATGAATTTTTTTATTTGGCGCGATTGAATTAAGCGACTGGTCGTTTGGCGCTTCCATGTTGATGCTTAACCGGTCAGCATATTTTCCCGCTTCTTCGATCACATCTTCCGACGATCCCGGCATGATTTTTAAATGGATGTAACCTGTATACCCATATTTAACACGCAGGATTTTCGCCGTGTCGATGATGCGTGTCATTGTTTTCCTGACACTTCCATCGATCCCTGAGGACAAAAACAGCCCCCTGATTTTGCCGGCTTCGGTCATGTCGTTTGTGATCATCGCCATTTCGTCCGGGGATACAGTGTCTCGCCTGCGGTCATTATCTCTCGCGAATGAGCAATACCTGCAGTTGAAGACGCAGTGCGACGTCTGCAAAGTTTTCAGGATCGGCATCGGACGTCCGCAGTTGTTGACATAAGTGATGTTAGGTTCAGCACCTGGAGACGTGTATGCCATCCCGCTGAATTTGCAGTGTGCATCCTTTAGTGCAGGATCGGGCGCAGTATCGGCGCAGGTGATATCCATCACTGCATCCGCTGAAAGGCGGCTGATCTTATTTTCAACTCCACAGTGCATACGTAACAAATGTTTAGCATTTAGATTGGTTTTTGTCAAGACCGGCGATGTCGAAATAATCCCCGGAATTAACATGCACATCATCCATGATTAACTTTACTCACTGGAAATTTCCTCTCAAAAATGATAACTAACCTGTGGTTAACCACGGCGAATTAAATCTTTAATTTTAAGCATGAACTATTACGAAAATATTCTCGACACTGTCGGCAATACCCCCCTCGTCAGACTGAATTCTGTCGTTCCCAGACCTGCGCCCGTCATCCTCGCGAAAATCGAGCCCATGAATCCCGGCGGCTCCAACAAGGACCGTATCGCCATCAATATGCTGAACGATGCGGAAGAGAAGGGAATGTTAAAATCCGGCGGAACGATCATCGAACCGACATCCGGAAATACCGGGATGGGCCTCGCGATGGTCGCGTCCCTGCGGGGATATAAATGCATCTTTACCATGCCCGACAAGATGTCGATGGAAAAGGAAAATCTCCTGCGCGCCTTCGGCGCGGACGTTATCAGGACCCCTACTGATGTACCCCCGGACGATCCCCGCTCCTATTACAAAGTCGCTGAAAAATTACTCCATGAAACCCCGAATTCATTCTCGCCTGACCAGTACCACAACGATAAAAATCCCGAAGCCCATTACCTCTCCACCGGACCCGAGATCTGGCGCGACACCGACGGGAAAATCACTCATTATGTCGCCGGGGTAGGCACAGGCGGAACTATTTCTGGCGTAGCCAGATTCCTCAAGGAAAAAAATCCCGGCGTGAAAGTCGTGGGCGCTGACCCTGTCGGCTCGATTTACTATGGCCGCTTCTATAACGAAGAAGAAAATATCCACATGTACAAAATCGAAGGAATCGGCGAGGATTTTATTCCCGATACAGTCGACCTTAGCATTATCGACGAGATCATCCGGATTGAAGACAAGGAATCGTTCATCATGACACGCCGCCTCGCGCGCGAGGAAGGACTTCTCCTCGGAAGCTCCTCTGGAGCCGCGGTTGTAGCTGCCGTAAAACTCATGGAAAAACTCGACAATGACGCCCTTGTCGTTGCGCTGCTGCCAGACACCGGACGCAATTACCTCAGCACCGTCTTCAATGACGAGTGGATGAAAAAACAGGGCTTCTTGCAGGATTGAAAAAATGAAATTTGAAACCAAAGCTATTCATATCGGCGAAGAGCCGAACCTGAAGGACGGCGGCAGCGGCGACGTTGTGATGCCGATCCACCTCGCGACCACCTTTGCCCGCCGCGAAACTCTCAAGCCAACAGGCGGCTATGAATATTCCCGTAGCGGGAATCCAACCCGCGACGGACTGGAAGCCCGCCTCGCCGCCTTGGAAGGCGCAAAATTCGCGCTGGCATTTTCATCGGGACTTGCTGCCGAAACCATTATCATTCTCTCCCTGCTGAAAGCCGGAGACCATGTTGTTCTGTTTGACGATCTCTACGGCGGAACCGGACGCCTGTTCACAAAAGTGTTCGAGGATAATTTCGCAATCGATTTGTCATATGTAGACGCAAGGGATGTATCAGCTGTCGAAAACGCCATCACCGATAAAACAAGACTAATCTGGATGGAAACCCCGACCAATCCGCTCCTGAAATTATGTGACATCGAAGCCATCTCGAAAATTTCGAAAGACAAAGGCATTCCTCTGGTCATTGATAACACTTTCATGAGCCCGTACTTCCAGAATCCGCTCGAACTTGGCGCGGATATTGTCGTGCACTCATCGTCGAAATACCTGAACGGCCATTCCGACTCGATCGGCGGCACCGTGATGTTAAACGACGAAGCGATGTACGAAAAGCTGAAATTCAACCAGAATTCAGTCGGAGCGATTCTCGCCCCGTTCGATTGCTATCTTCTCCTCCGCGGAACTAAAACCCTCGCTGTACGTATGGATCGCTGCAATTCAAACGCCATGGAGATCGCTAATTTCCTGGAATCCCATCCTAAAGTAAAGAAAGTCCTGTACCCGGGACTCGAAAGCCATCGCCAGCATGAACTTGCCAGAAAGCAGATGAGCGGATTCGGAGGAATGATTTCGTTTGATATCGACGGCAGCTTCGATGACGCATTGAAATTTTTGGAAAGCCTGAAATTATTCTACCTCGCTGAAAGCCTGGGAGCTGTAGAAAGCCTTGTCGAGCATCCGTGGCTGATGACTCACGCCTCGGTGCCTGTTGAACGTCGAAAGTCTATGGGGTTATCCGAGACACTCATCCGAATTTCAGTAGGAATCGAGAATGTGGATGATTTGAGAGAGGATATGGATTCAGCGTTGAACAAGTTTTAGTTTCTTCGTGGCTTAAGATTTCTAGGTGAAATTAGCAGAGAACTTTTTTCTGCTAATAATTCACTTGTCTCTTCATTCATGTGAATTTCAGTGTGCCCTTTTAAGTAGTTATCGGCTATCCGCTTTGGGATTAACCCCCACTCCTGTCCGGTTAAAAAGATGACTTGAATAGCCCTAAGCATGCCTGCTAGGATTAGTTTGAGGTAAAAAACCAGCAGTCATGAGGGATTCAAGTCATGAGCCATGTTACACAGTCCTCAGTCAAATACTACAACTCGTACCCCGACATCTTTTCGAAAAGCAGGTCAGCAAGCACTCAGGCGACCGCTACGTAAAGAAGTTCGACTCATTCAGTCAGTTCACTGTCCTTATCTACGCGCAGATCAGGGGCCACGACAGTCTTCGCGACATCACAGAGGGACTCAGGTCGCAAAATACCGAGCTTTATCATCTAGGACTGAAAAGCGTGGCCCGTAGCACGCTTGCCGACGCGAATCAAAAAGGAAACCGACAAGGAACTGCACTTCCTGACCAATAACTTCAGGCTCGCCGCCTCAACAATCGCCGCTATCTACAAAGCGCGATGGCAGATCGAGCTTTTCTTCAAATGGATCAAGCAAAACCTGAAGATTAAAACTTTCCTGGGAACCTCTCGTAATGCAGTGTTGACGCAGATCTGGGTCGCGATGTGCTACTACCTGCTACTTGCGTATATGAAATTCCAGACCCGCTACAGATACCCTCTGCTGTCCCTGACAAGAGTCCTTAAAGAAACCATCATGGAGCGTATGTCTCTGCTTGACCTTCTTTCCTTCGATCCGCAAAGACGACACCTTAACATACGTGCACCAGACCTTCAGCTCCAGTTATTTTAACCGGACAGCAATGGGGGCAAGGTCATTTACTTACCGTAATCTGATCAAGTGCGGGCATTGTGGTTGCGACATTGTAGCTGAGAAGAAAAAGGGGAAATATATTTATTATCATTGCACACAGGATCGGGGATCATGTAAGGAAAACGGTTGGATCCGTCAGGAAGAACTGGACAGGCAGGCGCTTGAAATACTCGATGAAATCCATTTGAACGATGACAAGGCTGGAGCTTTGATCGATTCACTCCGTACGAAATATCATGAAGAAATATCTTCTCGTGAAAGTAAGGTGGAATCACTTCGAGCAGAATCAAAGGAAGTGCAGACTGATATTGACAGACTGCGGAATGACAAACTTGCAAGCAGAATTACAGAACGAAACTGGAGATCTCGCCGGGAAACTCTAATGACTAGACTGAATAAAGTGTTCAATCAAATCAGAAATTTGCAGAACGCAGATGAAAGCAATTATCCTTACTACGCACAGTGCATAGTATTTCTTAATAAGGCAAAATCACTGTTTATAGAAGGTGATCTGGTCATTAGACGTAAAATTCTCCAACTTCTGATTTCGAACTTTTCCCTATGCTCTGGAACCCTATTGAATACTACAAACAAAGCCCTTCTCATTGCTGAAAAGGGCTTAAATTACGGAGTGGTAGGTCAGGCAGGAATCGAACCCGCAACCTACGGTTTTGGAGACCGTTGCTCTACCAATTGAGCTACTGACCTATACTTCGGGCATCAGAATGTACGATTTTCCGCACCGT
>DASWIV010000011.1:0-2718 GCA_036397475.1 bacterium | reverse complement strand
TTTGAGCAGCCGACATCCAGGACCTTCACTTCAGATCCAGGTTTAGATTCAACCCTCAACCTGATATTTTCTCTCAGAAAATCGAGCTTCTTCCGGTGCCCGAAAACATTTTCAGGTGGAAGTGGAAGCCTCGATGTGGGTATTTCAGTCTGTGTCACGAATCGCTCCGCCTGCCTGTTTCCCTTGCAGGATTTCCCACGACAATCGATTCCGCCGGAACATCTTTAGTCACGACACTGCCCGCTCCAACAACCGCACCATCGCCTATATAGACTCCCGGCAGGATAACAGCTGCCGCCGCGATCCAGGCACCATCGCCAATTTTCACCGGAGCAAATGTCAGGCCCTGATCGATAATCCTGCCATTGCCCCTGTAATCATGGCCGGACGACCAGACGATCACATTCGGCCCGAACAGTACTCCCTTTCCAATGGTCACCCCGCCAGATCCCTGTATAAGCGTATTCCTGTTTATCCAGGTGCCGTCACCGATAGTTATTCCTGACTCTTCATTATCGATATCTGTCGTTAATACCACACCCGGATAAAGCACAACACCGTCGCCCAAAGTAATGCCCTTATATTTCTGGCCCGGGGCTGGTTTTCCATGCTCGATTACGCATCCCTTGCGAAGATCGCAATTTTTGCCAAGGGACCGGACGAGAAAATTTGCCGCGTACCAGCATCTGTACGATTGTCCCACCCCATACAAAGCTTTGGCTAATCCAAGTCCCATCCTATTTGCTGATTACCCCGCTCCCTGAATTGATCTTCCCGACTATTCCGATCAGTTCAATAAGGCTTTTGATCCAGAAATCCTCACCCGATTCCAGATGGGCGTAATCTTCTGTCTCCAGGAATGCGGTCCGGCATCCCGCCAAGTGTCCCGCCTCGATATCGAATGCATAATCACCGACCATGATGGTTTCTTCGGGTGTTACTCCAAGTTCTTTACATGCCGTGAGCACACTTTCCTTGGCGGGCTTGGGAGGAGCGTCTTCCCTCGCGACCACTACATCGAATTCAAGTCCATGGAGTTTACAGATGACATTTACAACGTCTCTGCTGTTCCTCGTGACAATCCCGCGCGACAAGCCGTTGACTTCCAACCATGAAAAAATTTTTTCAGCATCTGGATTTACAGTTGAATTGGATGCGGCTTGCAGTTCCCGTTCAAGAAGTATTTTTTCCTTTTCTGACTTTTCGTTGTCCGGTAGACTATCCAGTCCCTCAATTATATAGACATTCTCGTCTCCAAATAATTCCCGTTTTATCGCGCCGAGGTCCAGAGGTGAATTGATGATCACGCCATCGAGGTCGAATAATACAGCTTTTACAGTTCCCGTCATGAAATCTTTGAAATGGTCTCTCAATGTTCAAGGCGCTCGAATGACATAAAGCCATCCAGCAGATAATTCCTGGTTTCCAGGTTATCGAAAGCGACCTCCATTCCCGACGAAATGAATAAGCCATACTTCCCGCTGACATTGACGAAATCTTCCGCGATCACATAATCGATCGGAACGCCATCTACATAAAACACAAGCTCGTACCTTTTCGATACCGGCTCATTAACACTCTGGTAATTTCCCTGCACCATCAGCACGTGTGGGTCGCTTCCTAAATTCGCCGATATCTTCCACGGGATCAATTCTGCGATCTGCCCATTGGATTCTTTTACAACAAGATACTGTCCGGCAGCGTTGATAAGAAACGCGTAATAATTGTCTCGGTCCTTGTAGGCGAATACCAGGCCATATCCCGAATATTCATCCCCCTCTAAAAATTCCGTTTCGCCTTCGTAAGAGAAGTCGAACCGTATTCCCCCTAAATTATTGTTAGTCACAGTAAAGGGGAATCCCTCACTACTGTCTAGGATATATCTTCCATTCTCAAAATAGCTGTCGTCTCCATCGGGCCATCCGAATGAGTTATTGCTGAAATTTTCCCGGATCTCCAGTTCTCCCACTTCACCCGGAATATCGGACGCCTGTGCCGGGTCTTCGCCCGGGCGGTAAACCCCCCATCCAAGTCCGGGTTCGACATCGAACACTTCATTTTCCAGAATTCTAAATGAATGGATTATCTGGTTGAACTCCTCGCGATGGATATCATCGAGAGAGCCCGGAAGCAAGGTCTCGACAAGCATATATGCATGTGACCTGCTTGCCGTAATGTAGTACGTCATCCTCACTGAATCGTCCCACTGCTCAACCGGAACGCTGCGCCTGTAAACGTATGTGTGGCTTTCACCCAGGTATGTTTCTTCGAGAAAATAAGTTCCCGACGCGCGGTGCTGTTCAAAATCCTGTTTCACGGCCTGCGACGCCGACTCGCTCGAATCGTAGACATTACCGCCGCCGTCAATGTGGGGAAGCACCAGGAATGCGATATTCGACAGGTATTGGTGGGTTCCATCCACATGGATCAGCGCTTTGTAACCATTCCTGTCGCTTGTAGTCAGGTCTTCTTCCCTGATGAGGTCGGCTTCCCCATCCTGCACGGCGAGGATTTCACTGACATCGTCGACTATTGTCCAGTATTCAGGATACCTGAACAAAAAGCCGTTATCCTCATCCACGTAATCCTTCATGGTCGTAGGATTGGCTGCGCCCATCAGAGGTAATCCAATAAGTAATGTTAAAGTTAATAAAATTGAATTTCGCATTTTACTCATCCTGCCTTATACAGAAATGCTGCACCCGTTAATCCTGCTTT
>DASWIV010000010.1:0-8054 GCA_036397475.1 bacterium | reverse complement strand
CTCTTGAAATCGATTCGGGCGAGTTCAGATTGAGAAACATGACAAGATTGTTTCCCATGCCGAATGTGGTGATCCCGCGTCTTGGTCCGGGAAATTATGAAACCGGGCTTCCCCTGGTCAGGCAATTCGAATCTGCGGGGATTCCTGTCATAAATTCTGCGGACTCAATAGCACTTGCCCGTGAAACATTTTCAACCCTTCAAATCCTGGCGAAAAATGGAATTAACACACCCAGGACAGCTTACCTGCTGTCGATGAAGGACCTGAAAAACATCAGGAAATTCATTCCAGGTCCGCCGTGGATAGTAAAAACATTCACCGGAGCGATGGGAATAGGCACCATGCGGGCGGATGCTGTCGACCAGCTGGAAGCCATCAGTGCAACAATCTGGGCGACAAGGAATCCCATACTTGTCCAGGAATTTCTTGAAACCGGATCGAACGCCCACAGCGACACAAGGGCATTTGTAATAAACGGTAAAGTCGTCGCGTCCATGACACGTACAGCGAAAAAGGGTGAATTCCGTGCGAATGTACATATGGGGGGAGCATCCGAATCGAAGAAACTTTCAATGGATGAAAAATCCATTGCGGTCAAAGCCGCCCTGGCGGTCGGGCTGGATGTCGCAGGGGTTGACTGGATAGAATCAAACGGGAAAAAATACGTGCTGGAAGTAAACGCGACACCTGGATTCCAGGGACTTGAGGAAGCGACCGGAGTCGATATTGGCAGGAAGATCATTTCGTTCGCGTCGAAACTCGGAAAACTTTAAGGAACAAATTGTTATTTCACTTGAAAAAAGTACACTAAAACATGATACTAGGCGGGTTAAGTTCTCGTATTAACCCACAAGGAGAGTTCCACACCATGTCAGGATGCGGAAAGGGATGTTTAATAGGTTGCGGCGTTGTTGCCGCAATAGGGCTGATAATAGCCGGAATAGCTGTTTACATAATGTGGCCATTTATCGATATGGGCGCTAATCAGATAGCGAAAGTCACCCTCTATTTTGAAGATCTGAAAGACAAGGGATGGGACGTGGACGATACCATGTCCAACCAGCCATCCGGAATGGGATTTGAAGCTGAAGCCGGAGTCCCAATGACATGGAGGGCGCGTGAATCCAGTGGCGATGACTGGACTGAATACACGTGGATGATCGTGTTCGGCGAAGGCGAGACCGATTTTGAGACCATGGATTGGCAGGATTTCAAAAACGCTACTTTCGTTCCGGTAACAGAAGCTGCGCTCGAAGTACATAATGAACTAGATCTCCCATTGCCTGACTGGTACGACATCAGCGACTATGATAGCAGTAGCGATTCCAGGCATGATCGTAACAGGGATGAAGTGGACGAGTCAGATGAGGATAATACGAATGAAGATACAGGCGACGAAGACCGGCATGAGCGCAGAAGTAAACAGATCAAAAAAGCCGCTTAATCTTTAATTTATGCCTTGATTTCATGACCCACATAATTTTATGTGGGTTTTTTTCACCAACGCCATTCGGTAGGACGTCTCTGTACGACATATTTACCGTCAACCATCTTCCAGCGCCAGTCGATTTCAAGGAGTCCGGTGCATCCGAGTTCCTGTGCAAGAGCCCATGAAATATCTATCCCCGCACCGTTGGTATGCCTTCCCCTTGAATCAACCCCATCTTCAGCATCCGGACGCGAATTAGTCGCCCAGTACGGGTCAGTCTGATTCCACGGACCGACATCACCGACATAAGCCTCCACAACCGGACCATCCGTTCCCGAGACCTTTATTTCCAGGACTCGGAAGAGCCCGTCGCCTTCATCTCCTTCAATGGCCCAGATCGGGTTTCCTGAGTCATCGTCTTCTCCAAGCCAGAACGAAAAATCGGTCTGCTCGCCTTCGGAAGCGGCGATTTCCATCAGTTGTCCGAGTTCCGGCTGCGTATCGCCGCACCTGGATACCCGGCAGCCGAGTTTTCCGCCAAGCACATCGAGCCCGTCGGTGCTGGCTGGAAGAGCGACAAAATATTCTTCGCCCGGATGCAGCCTGTTACCATAGCCTCCCCAGTATCGGCCTGATGAACGGCCGTAATAACTTGCGACCACATTCTCTATCCAGGGAATTTCTTCGGTTGTTGTGGATGGCTGTACTGCGTCCGAGAAATCGAATACAGCCCCGGCGTTAATTTCAGAAACGGTTAAATCCGATTGGGCTGCCTTGATAGATATACCATGAAAAATGAATGAAACCATGAATAATAAAACAAATAAACTCAATAATTTTCGGTTTCGTAAATTCATATTAAACCACGTTAACCTGAGCGTGATGATATTATTTCGAATCACCATTCACGAATATTTTGCTAAGCAGATGAGAATATGGCCAATCGTAACTCAAATACTAATAAATCGACAACTCCAACGCGAACTAAAGCGCACGAGTCGGCTATGAAGAAGCTTAACAGCGCCTGCGAACGCCTGCGAAAGCTCAACGACAGCGCTACCGCGATCCGGGAAATCGATGAAATCAAGCACCAGGCAAATATGCTTGAGTTCGAAGTGCTCAAGGTGCACAAAATAGCATCGTCTGCGATTGAGCTTGCCGGTTCCCCGCTCCCATCGCATAATCTGGTGTTACTGCTTGACGATGCCAAGGCCCTGGTCCATGCGGAACGCGGTGTCATATTTATCTGCGGCGACGATCTGGATAATTGCGATATCGTGACATCAAGCGACCATGACACGATCAATGACAATCGGGAACTTGAATGCATAAAAGCCATCTCAAAGGAATCCCTGAATCTGAATTCAACGCTGCACTTTTCCGACTTCCAGGAAGCATCGGCGGAATATAATATAGACATGCCTGCCAGGCTTCTCTGCAGGAGTGCAATTATTTCTCCTCTGACAGTAGATGTGAACGGTGAAATATACACAATTGGCGTCTTATACCTGGACAGCGCGAATGAAGAAAATTCGTTTACCCGCCAGGACAGGGTGATCATTGAAAGTTTCACAAAAATAGCCGCCCTGACAATCAGGAATATCCGCCTGTCGGCATCGCTGCAGTTATCCTACCTTGAGACAGTCCAGGCGCTGGCGAAAACCCTCGAAGCGAAGGATCCCAGAACAATCGGCCATTCAGAGCGTGTAGCCGACTATTCTGAGCGCTGTGCGAAACGCTTCAAACTTAACAAGGACAGGCAGAAGGCACTTTATTCCGCCGCTCTCCTGCACGATATCGGCAAGATAGGAATCAGGGAGGACATCCTGAATAAACCGGGATCGCTGACCAACGCCGAATACGAACACATCAAATCACATCCGCTCATTTCCGAGGGAATCCTGCATGGGCTGACTTTTCTCAGCAACGAATTCCGTATCCTTTCACAGCACCATGAGCGCCATGACGGGAAGGGTTATCCGCGCGGCTTAAAAGGCGACGATATCTGCCTCGAAGGAGCGATCCTTCAGGTCGCGGATGCGTGGGACGCGATGGTATCAGGAAGGATCTACAGGGATGCGCTCGATGTAGGAGAAGCACTGAAGGAGTTGCAGGACAATGCCGGGACCCAGTTCCGCCCGGACGTAGTCACCGAATTTATCCAGATGATCCTCGAAGAAGGGATCCTCCCGCTCGATCCCATGATAGATATGAAGCAGGATGATTTTTCCGGTTACGATAATTGATCTCATTCAGCTTTATTAATCTCCAGCCAGTCAGCATAACAGACATTATTAATGTATTAGTAACCATCCAATCGATGGAAGGGTTTCACCATGAAGAAGAACATCCATTCAATTTTCGTTACAATAATTTTATCCCTTGTTGCTTTAACCGCCGCGGCATGCGGAAGCAGTTCCGAGCATGAAAATCCGGTTATCACAACAGCCGACAAATCAATCGAGACCGAATCAGGTATAGAAGGACCGTCAACCAACGAACACACGCATCCTTGGGGTGCGTGGAATTTTCATATTGGAATCGATCCTGCGGACGGATCCACTGTAGCGGAAGCAGTCCCGATAAGGTCCGGCGAATCTCACTGGGATATCACAGGGATGCTTCTTCCTGCCAGCTGCAGTAACTGCCTCAGTATGGATGTCCTGTCAATCGAAGGTGAGATCTGGACCGTGATGGTCGAGCTCACCAATCCGACCACACTATCAGGATACAGCGTTCGGGGCATATTCCCGGGATCGATCGGCCCGAGCGTGCTCTATCCCGACAGTTACACAGATCTCTACGATGTCGACAGCAATTCAAAAACCCACCATCCTTTTATTTATTTCGAAACCGGACATCCGGACCGCGAATGGGGACCCGGAGAATCGCACTCCCACATTTTTAATTTCCTGAAACAGGATGGGGAGGAATTTGTAGATTTCATTTACCTGGCTGCCGCCGACTGGCCCGGTGAACAGCAGGATGTTTCTGAATTGAAAAATATGTCGGTCAGCGGTCCGCTTTACAGCGACACGAGTAATACCGTTAATTTCAATGTGCAGGCTGTGGATTTTCAGGGCGACATCGAGTACGTGATCATGGACCTGACCCCCCTTAATGGAAGCGCGTTCACACATATGACAGCCCAGGAAAATGGCTGGTACCAGATTTCGGGTTACACGGAATGGGGCCTGGAGGTCGGTACTTACGAATGCCTGATTGCGGCAAAGAGCATGGGCGCCACCAATATCACGTACAATTATCTCGAGGTTAGTGTCACAGAGCCTCCTGAACCCCCAACTTATTTCGATATTTACGCCGGACCGGTCGAACTTAAAGGCGACGGAGCGCCATCCGGAGAACTGGATCTGGCTGTTTCAGGCGACGATACGATGATGTATTCAACGTCGACGGATATCTACGTCTGGAACCCGGATTACAGCGCCAGTCAATTGCTGGTCTCGATCCTGGATCCTTCCGGCACCGACACCCAGTTTCCTGTCGATCCGGTATTAAGGCTCGCGGCTTCCGATCCGGTGGTTCCTGGCTCTACTGACAAGTATTCGCTGATCAGCGTCAGCGGCGACACAGATACGTATGATAATGTTACAGAGCCGAATATCCCTTACTCCGACACAGTCCAGTTACTGGACATGGAACAATTACTCCTCGCCGATTTCACATTAAAAGCGGACAATCCGGACACGGAAGGGCTGGACGTTTTCCTGAGGTGTGTCGATGTTTCGTCTGGAACGTCAGGAGATAAATCCATCTATGCGCTCTGGGTACCCGATGGAGGAGCATATCCCCTCTATTTCCCGTATATCGTTCTTGTTCGCTACGAGTACCCATATGTCGAAGGCTCGATAAAATATTACAACATACTTGGCGGTATAATGGGTAGCTCCGGCGAAGGAAAAATTAAAGCTTCCGATATTAACGGTATTGCGGTCTGGGATTCCGGCGGCGACTCCAACATCATACTTGCGGTCAGCGAAGGCGGGTTGAACGAGGAAGTTGAAATTTTTTCAATCGACTACACAAACAATCCCGGAGGAGAGTTCACTCATCTCCTGACCATGGGCGGATTTGTCGGCACGCCACTCGATGTGGCTATCCTTCCGGTAGCCGATGAAGGCATTGAGGATGAAAACTGGATCTGCGTACTCACAGACTCGAAGACAATCGAAGTACACGAATTCGATGGCGGGTTTGTCGAGTCGATATTCTCACCTGACTTTATCCCATACCAGGTGAAACATCTTGATTCCGACATCGCCAACCTGAGGCTTCATGTGACCATGCAGGGTCCGTACGTAACAGTGATCGAATATACCGGTCTTTAATTATCAACGGCTAAAATTCAGTGAACCAAGTGGAGGAATCCGGGTCTTATTGATGCAGCCTCCTCCAATACAATCTTCTGGTATTGGTCACTGAAGCGCCTCCCTAGCGCTTCAGTTTTTTTAATTTTGTATCCTCCCCCCGCAATGAGATACAATTGCGACTCATGGGGTCCAAACAGGCACAGAACATTAAATCCATACTGTCGGTACTATTTATCCTTACAATAATTCCGATATCCCTGAGCTGCCATAATCGCCCGCCAGCTCCCGAGCATCTGCGCATTATATTCACATCCGATACTCAGGGATTTTTCACCCCGTGCGGATGTGCGGGCGGACCCCGCGGCGGCATGGCGAGGAGGGCAACGGTAATCGAGGAAGCGCGTGAATCAGCCCCGGGAGAAGTTATCGTGGTAGAAACCGGAAACTTTTCCAGCGGAATGATCACGGATTTTGAGCGAATGAAGACCGGATATATTGTCGACGCCATGGACAGGATCGGTTATGACGCGGTAAATGTAGGATTCATGGACGCCCGTCGTCCACGTGAGGGAGTGCATACTTATAACAGGGAACATGCGCCATTGGTTTCCGCTGGATATACATATATTAACGACGACACACGGGAGAGGACCTTTTCGTATCCCAAGCGTGTCATAGTCGATAAAAATGGGTTTAAAATCGGAATCATGGGACATCCGATGGACGATCTCGATCCGGAACAGGAAGGATTTCAGAACGACCCGGATGTCGCAATGCCCGAACTTTATGACATCATTAAAAATATCTATGCGGTCGACCGGGTCCATATGCTCATTGTAATTTCTGAAATGTCACAGCAGCGGGAGGACGCTAAATTCCTTGTCGCCAAGTTCCCGACTATTTCAGTCCTTATAGGCGGATCTTCCGCTCCGCCCGATATGACCGAAGAAGTGTTCGGCTCAGATGTTCCGAATCCCCTTATTATTCCGAAAGCCGCAAGTTGGGGACGGTCTGTCGGAATCCTCGATCTCGAACTGTCCCGGCTTGGGGGAATTACAGGTTACCAGCTACAGTATGTCGATCTTAACGACACTGTCGAGGACGATCCGTCGATGGCGGAATTAACGGACCGGTTTCTCGCCGATGCGGAGAATTCATCCGGGTCCACTCAGCAGATCCAGCTGACCGGCTATGTCGGCTCGTTGTCCTGCAAGGAATGCCACGGCGGCGAATATGAACAATGGGCCGAAACCCGCCACTCCCAGGCATGGAACACCCTGCAGGAAGTATCCGCACTCAATAATCCCTCGTGCATCCCCTGCCATTCGACAGGCTATTCAACGCTGGAGGCAATACCGTCCAGGCTCGTTTCTACAAAAGGCCGGGATGTAGGTTGCGAGGAATGCCACGGTCCCGGTGAAGTTCATATTGAATACCAGAAGCACTTAATTTACGGGGAACTTACCGGCGAAGACAGATCCGGAATCGGTGACGATCCGATCATACTGAATCCCCCGGAAGATACATGTATTCGCTGCCATATCCCTCCCAATGATGAAGCATGGGTGTACTCGCTCAAGTACAACAGAATTCTCCACAACTGAACGAGGATAAGAGGTGCAGGAAAAACCGGACGTCAAAAGTTACCTATCTGGATGCGGAATAACCTTCGCGTTATTCGCAACCTGGCTGCTTATCTGCCTGGTAGTTGAGACAGTCGCTTATTTCGGTGGATTGTATGAAGATACATTCACCACTGCACTGGGGATTGTCAGGCTGACCTATACATTTATTTTTGCAGTACTGGCATGGAAATTTTTCAGAAATAGCCGGGCACTTGATGCAATAGGATTATCGCCGGACAAAAGGTCGGTTGAGCATTTTTTCCTGGGTACGCTTTCGGGATTCGGCGGGGTTGCATTTGCTCTTTTCATTATCTTTGCGGCAGGCGGACTTGAATTTACAGACGATTCAATAATTGGCAAAGGAGGAAATGTAGATTCATATTCCCTGGTATCGTCGGCATTCCTCTTCATGATTTTCGCTCTCAGTGAAGACATTTTAAACCGCGGACTCTTATATCCTTACCTGAAAAATAGAACAACAGCATGGTTCGCTATCGTATTTACTTCTGTTCTCTTTATGTCGTTTCATTTATTCAATCCTTCATTCGCGATCATTCCTGCGATGAGTATCTTTCTCGCCGGAGTACTGATGTGCCTTCTCAGGGACCTGACGGGTAACCTGTGGCTGTCATGGGGATTTCACTTCGGTTGGAATATGCTACAGGCAGG
>DASWIV010000009.1:0-13094 GCA_036397475.1 bacterium | reverse complement strand
ACTTTTGTCCGAGGGTTCAATATCCTTCTTGAGATTTATGTGTCGTGTTATTTCAACGACACCTCCGAATGGATACAGAACCCCCGCAGTTTTCCAGGATCGAGCAGATTGACACACGTCGTTCCTGAAATGGACACACGGGTCCCCTGAGACGCAGAAAGGACGCCCGCGATCGAAACGGTGCGAACGCGCAGCATCTGCCTGATGCTCTGGGTTCCTGTTATGTGGTTATTAGTAAGCATGTCATTAAAAAAAAATTGGCTTCTCCCTTTCAAAAATTTCAGTCTATGTTCTATAACACTTTAGCTTAATAGTGTCAACTAAAATGCCATAATTTTTCAATTTTTATCGGATATTAGCGTTTTTTTAGATTACTGTTCACTCATAAAGTGTCCCCGGATAAAACAAAGACGCGCATTCACGCGTCGTGTAATTCCATCATTAAAATTTACTTACCAGTCTGTTGGAAGCGGGCGGCGGATAGCCCAGTAATTCCAGTTGTTTGTGTTTGTGAAGAAATAATCTCCTGCAAACGCACCTGATTTACCACCGTAGGAATCAGCAGGCATTGTTGTCTGCATTATAGTCTTGCCTGTTAATCCGTTCGAATATCTCGCCGACCAGAACAGCGTCCCGTTCGGATTGCCATGGAAAAGCACCCTACAGGTCGGACTTGAGTAATCAACCGTAACTCCAAGCTGGAACGAACCGGGATTTACATTCGCTTCGTAAACATTTGTATCGGCGAAATCCCGTACTCCAGCCAGTGTGAACCCGTAGAGCTGCCCGCCTGTAGAAACCAGATTATTAGATACCGGGAACAGCACCAGTTCAGTCGCGGGATCGTAGGCGATCTTAAGAAGATTTCCGAAATTTCCATAAGGAACACTACCCGCGGTATTGGTGAAAGTAAAAATAGTGGAACATGAATATCCGTTCGACTTATCCCACATGAACACAGACGATGTTGGGCCGATACTGTTATGCGCGATAACATCGCCTTCGTCGGTTACCGTCAGAGACCATATTCCCGATCCGCAGGACGGCAGGGTTGTTTCGTTGGAGAATGATGAACCGTTCCACTCGACGTAATTTGGCTGAGACGCCGATGTATTCGACACAAAGAAAATTCTGTCAATCCCCGGGTCGCTGCCATCAACAAATGTCCTTCCTAGTCCCGATCCGATCTGACCGGTGCCCGTATACTCGTACGACGCGACCGTCACCGACGGATTGGTTATAGATGCAAGCATGATCCTTCTTTCTGTCGTTGGCGATGAAAATGCTCCCGGTGCGACCAGCTTTGGATTGGGATCGTTCACAGTCGCTTCCAGGTCCATGTAATAATATGGAGCACCGGTTGTTCCAGCGAAAGTTGTGTCGTAAACAGGAATACCGGAACCGCAAACCGCGATAGTTATCGGTTCATCTATCTCATCCTCGCCGCATGGATTTGTCGCCTTGCACATTACATCAAACAATCCGGCGTCATCGAACTGGTGAGTTATGGTCGCACTTTGTGTAGTTTCATCGTACGTGCCATCGCCATCCCAGTCCCATTCCCATTCCAGCGGAGGAGTACCGGTAGTGCCGGATGCATCGAAATCTACAGTATTGCCCGCCGCAATTTCAGTGCTCGACGTCGCTTCAGCGTACGCCACCGGCGGAGTACATCCCTGTTGCGTACCGATATTCACCCAACCGAGCATATATGCGGCAAGTGCCGCTCCCTCGGGATTCGGCATACCGAATCCCTGGTCGTAAGTCGCAGGTTCATTGGGTTCTACCTCGATCAGGTACGATGCCATTCCACTGGCAGTCGGATCGATTCCTCCGATCTCAACCTCGTAGATGGACGATACTGGCGAAATGCCACTGAGGTTTTTCATTGCTTCCAGCTGTGCAGCATCGTATTCGACTACCACCGGATATATTCCACATGACGAACAGGACGAGATTCTCATTTTATTCGGCATGATCGGACCGAAATCCGGGCGGAAAATTTCTACTTTCAGTCTCAGTTCTCCACCTTTGTCGGCGTCATTTGCATACCATAGGGTGGAAAGATCCTCCACCGCGATGTGAATCGGTTCAAGCTGATTTGCGGTTACCGGAAAATCGGATGGCACGTCAACAATGTCCGGATCACCGGATAACGCCGGATCAGGCTCTTCCCAGCTGGCAATAACAGCGTACTGATAAGTAAGAATCGGTGACACTCCGTCGTGCTCGAACTGGAGCTCATACCGCCTGGTATTCGCAGCTCCCGACGCGAACATTCCCCTGTTTTCATAATTTGCAAGATAGAACGATCGCATCTCGTCTGTATTTCCAAGCCCATCGGCAAAGTATTTATAGGGATTAAGGGTGGCGGTAGGGTTGTCAATATTTCCAAGTGCTCCTGGCGTATATCCCAGAATCGGAATCCCTCCGGAAAATTCTGACGAATTGAACCACCGGGTCATTCCATCAGCGTTTTTGAGAATCGCACCAGAGGAATTATCAATATTGTAAGTTAGGGATCCATCCACTGAATCCGAAACTGTGCCGTTGTGCATGAAAACACCATGGACATCGAAACCCGTGTAAATTATAAAACCCGGGAATGGATGAAACAGGGTCACGTCCACATCGATGCTGCCATCGGTAAAATAATTTGAGACGTCGACAACATCGATTTTCAAGTTGCTGAGTTTTCCCGCCGGAGGCTGGAGCCATTGAGTCACATTCGCTCTGAACATGGCTCCCCTCATGGGAATAATTTCGGCTGTCTGATTATCGACATCCAGTTGTACTTCCCACCAGCCCCAGAGGTCTTTGAAAGAATTCTGGGGAACGGTATCGGCTTGTGTATTTAATTCAGGGGTTAACGATGGAGTGAACGGGTCATTTGACCCGGATGAACAGCCAAGTACCAGTGCAAGCAACACCAGCACAAGCAAATAATGAAGAGGGCGGTACATTAAGTCACCTCAGATTTTTTATCCTGGAAACAGATTTCAGGAATATGGCACTTTGCCTAATTTTATATTACCCGTTTTAAGTCAGCTATTTATATTATATGGGATATGGGGATGAAAATCATGCGCAGGATTAATTAACGACAGAATACCTTAAGACTGTGCAGGCATAATTTGCGTATCATGGGGGTAATGAACAAACCCGCAATATCCTTAAAGTTATATTACCAGTTATTTCAATAATCTTCGATTTAAGTCTCCCTATAATCGAGCACGAACCAACTGTGATTGCATTTAGAGAAGATTGGTCGATAGACACCAAAACCAACAGAAAATCGAGGATACGGAGGATATGAAAGAAATAATGAGACTTTTCTTCCCAGACGAAATCTCTGGGACAATCTCCACCTGAATAATCAGACAGGCTCTCCTTTTTCCTCCCTTTTTACACTCTTTCATGCCTGAACACTGGATTTTTCGCCCGGATGGGTATAATCTTAACTGTAACCTTTTTAATAAAGGTTAATTCTTATAACGGTGCGGTAGTACATTGAAGGAGGTTATAACCTTATGCGCGCGTCGTTTTACGCGATATTGTGCCTATTATTAGTAGTACTGGTATCCTGTTCAAGCCAGTCGGGCACAACACCAACTGCTCCCACACTTACTCCGGACGATCACACAGTCCAGGACAGTAATACCAGGCAGGTATGGGGAGTCTACGATGTCTCACTGGATACGACCACAGGACAGATGGAAGTCGTTCCGTCGAGGACATCCCTGTTCAGAATGAACGTTAACGTGTTCATGAACAATAATCCCGCTACCCTGAAATTATCGAATTTTGATTTCTCAACGCTTTTCACCGATCACACGGTGGGGGTGGATGTTGAAATCACGCATCCTATTCCCAATAAACCCAAGTTCCCGGGATTCGATGTACATCTCGTAATGGTGTCGGACGGATTCGTCTGGCTCGATTACGATCCCACCCTGACCTATCCGGTCGAAAATCAGAATACCCTTCTGACAAATGGCGACGGTTGGACTCGGTGGTATAACGCCCAGGAATTTACCGGCGATGGTGCTTTCGGCTACATGGGAGGCGCTCTTGGAAACATTCCGAATCCTACCGCAACCCTGAATCCGTACAAACTGTTCGCTGATGGCCTGGCTTCCGATGCCGATGTCGGAAACTGGCTCGCAGCTAACCAGGCTAACAGAGCGATATTTACGTCCGGGTCTACCAATAAGCGCCGGGTTGAAATTCTGTTCGGCGATGCCGGAGGCAATCCGGTGTTGAAATATCAGTATGTGGTTGCCGCCAGTTGGAAAGGCTCGGGTGTCGAAGATCCGATCCCTGCCGATTTCCCACCGGAAGCGAACATCCAGGAAGCTTCAAACCTGAGAATCGACACTTCCGATAGCACCATGTACTGGACCGCCGAAAAGGAAGGCGGAGATTTGGTCGTCAATGTCGATATTTTCGATTGGCAGGGCGGAAATAATATCGGCAGCGAAGTTGCCGCGGTAATTATTGAGTCTCCTGTACTCGGCAGTCCGAATGTCGATTCGTCGCCATCGATAACAACAACCCCGGGAAGCGGCTATGGCTCTTACACCGTAACCATTCCGGCTGTAAATCTCGACTCGAACGACGATGTTCCTGTATGGGTAATTGTCGAGAGTGCGGATCCTACCGATTACAAGATTGTTGGACCTACTCCTTACCCGGAGGCCGCCGCACTATCAGCAATAAACAGGACAACAGCCTCAATTAGCGATATAGCTCCGGCTGACTGTCCTGAAGTTACAAGCGGTATTAATATTGTCAGTGGAACCACGCAGTGCCCGGATACACTTCTCGACACTGATGGTACATTCGGCGTAACCGTAACAGGTGGAACCGGTGTGCTTGATTATCACTGGAGAATCGGAATTCCGGGAACGGTCCAGTCCGTCCCTGGATACGACAACAATCCTGGCGATGGCGCAGGGCAGTTGATTGTCGATTTCACCGATCCTGTATTCGACGCATATGATTTTCTTATTATTGAATGCCTCGTTTATGACGAAGTTTGTGTTGCGCCGGCAATCGCCCAGGTGCTGCCGATATATCTCAACTGCATCGTATTCAAAGAGACATTCGAGGAGGCTGGTCTTACTTCATGGGGCGTTACGGATTTCAGTGGTGATACTTTCTGGACTGTTTACCAGGGTACCGATAACGGCTCCAATTTGACTGGAATCGGAGCGCTCTGGCAGCAGCCATCAGGCGGAGTAGGCATCAATTCTCAGGGTCTCCTTGTCGCCGGATTCGTCAGAATTCCGGATATTGTGGCAACCGCGACAATTGAGATCGATCACTCATATTCTTTCGATCCTCTTACAATGGGCGGAAACGTCAAGATCGGTCCATCCAATTCTCTCGACTCGGTATCCGCGATTGAGATCCCGATTACCAGTGGAGATGGCTACGATGGCGCGTTGACGGACTCTAACAATGGCATGTATCCGCAGCAGGTATTCTCGGCCGCGAATACTCCATCCCCGCTGTATACATCTTATATCGATATCCCGGCCCCGCTGGTATCTGCGGGAGAGATGGCTCTTGGATTTGGAGCCGCCAGTGGCGATACGGACTATGCAGACGGTGGCTGGCTGATCGATGAGGTCAGAATTAGAGCTGTCCTTAAATAATTTTTTAAATTCTGAATATTTCAACGGCTCCGCTACGGGGTCGTTTTTTTTTATTTAATCCTGGCCAGGATCATCCCGGCGATCCGCACTGAGCCTTTCCCGTCGATTAATTTCATTGCCTTTTTTGAATAACTCGACCTGAGATCACTGCTCCCTGCCAATAACCCGATCTGTTCCGCAGCCTGGTCTACAACCCAGCTGTGAATTTTCACGCAGGCTCCTTCATCGGAAAGGATATCAATAACTTCAGCCTCGAACTCGTTCTGGTAATGCGCGAGTGTTGGACGTCCGAGCGAGAGTGATTCATAGAGGGTGGTCCCGCCATTTGAGATCAGGAGGTCAGCGGCGCTCATCCATTCAAGAAAATCCGCGCGAGATATATCTCCTCCATTGATCAACTCTACATTTTCAGGCGCAGTACCGGACAAGGCTTCGGATCTGTATCCGCTCGCCGGGCCGATGATAATTTTCCAGTTGATGGTGGTGTCGTTAAGATCCTTGAGCGATTCTATAATGTGTATTGTGAGTCCGGTCGGATCGCTTCCGCCAGTACTGACAAATCCCCTGCTGACCTTCTTTTTGGCCGGTTCGACATTATTCTTAAGAGAGGTAATATCAGGAGGCAATATCACGTAATCGGCTCCTGAGAAATGAGTAACACCCATGGTGCCATGCGACAGTATTTCCATCGGACGTACTGTCGGAGCGATGACGATATCACCGCCGAATACAGGGTAATTGTGTTCATGCAGGCTGACCAGTATCGGCCCTGGAAAAATTGAACCGAGAAATTTTTCGACTTTGCCTCGAAGGTCGATATCGGCGACAATCGCGCTCGGGCTGGTTTCCTTCACAATTCGGGCGAAAATTTCTATATCGTCTTTCACCGGCAGCCGCACAACGCAATCGTCGAATCCGCTTCCCTCAAATAATTTTTCACAATCGGGAAATTCCTTTACCGCGAAACCTATGCGCATTTCCGGAGCCTGAGACCTGATTGCGTCGGCAAGTGAGATGCACCGGGAAATGTGGCCAAGCCCAAGCTGCCTGGAGCCATCTACCCTGAAGAGGATTCCACCAGTATCAGCCATTAGCCAGTCCTTTTTCTAAAGCTTCGGTGACCTTAGTAATATTCACTTTATATTCCGCATTTTCCGGATTATAAATTACTTTCCCTGTGCCGTCGGCTACTCCTATCACCATAGTAGGATTATCAATCGAATCGACAATGACCGCTCCCGGTTCGCCCACAATACCTCCTGCGACAATTTTCACTCCGTTTATCTCGCCTTCACCCATCACGCGGGTTACCAGGTCATGTGACTGAATAAGTGAGAATAAAGTTCCAGCCATCGCGGCGCGATTGTCGACACGGATCATCTTGAGCCCATTTTTTCTGGCGTACTCTGACGCTTCCGGTGTGATCGTCCCGATTCCAGCATCGACAACTACCGGGTTGCCCCGCGCGACAGCCAATATATCCTTCGTGATTACCCCGGTATAAATCTCTCCCCCGATAATAATTTCAGATCTCTGCAGTGCCGCTTCAAAATCATCCTGAAGTACGCTTTTTGTTCCTACATATTTGGAGTAATTGTAGAATTTGGATGAAAGTGATGTCGAGAAACTGAACGGATCGAATTCAGCCTCATCTACAATTGCTACCCCTTTCTGATTCAATTCAGGTTCACAGATCAGCAGGGTGTAAAGTACGCTCATCACCCAGACTTCCATATCGTTATAGGAAAGTAAAATGGAATCAGTGGATTTCAGATTCCGCGGCGCTATATTATTTTTTTTGAGTTCGCTGTCCACAAAAATATAATCCGCTTTCCCGTCCAGCTCATCTATTAATGCCTCCAGCGCTTCTCTCGACCCGACTTCCGCGTTCCCATACACTAGCCCGTCGCACTCACGCGTAATACGTAGTGTTACCTCTTCGTCCGACGGGACCGGGTACGCTGCCAGTGTAAATGCCGACACATACCCTCTCTTATACGCGTGCGCCTGAATATTTTTCGCAAGTTTAGCTATCTTGTCTCTTTCAATCATTTTTCATCACCATCATCGTCGAACTTAACCATGTGCGGATACCTGAAGGTTCTCGGACGCCTCTGCATTTCCCGGGCAAGCTCCATTATCAGCTCATTTTCCGGATTAACCACATCCTCTTCCCCTACCCTCATAATCAATTCTCTCAGATCGACACCCGTCTCATCGGCTGCCATTTTTACCCGTGGGAGAAAACTCGAATGGAATCTGCCCAGGCCGACTGCGACCGCGACATCGTCGACACCTTTCTGCGATGGCATCAAGGGCGCGATGAATTTCTCTCCGATGTCCATTGTTTTTATCAGGTCAATCCCGGTGGCCTCTCCCAGTTTCTCCATTATGGCAACCATAATTTCAGTCTGGGCATTTCCGGCGGACCTGCCCATCCCACGGATAGAAACGTCCAAAACCCTCGCACCGGCATTCCTCGCTGAAATGCAGTTTGCCGCGGCAAGTTGAAAATTGTTATGTCCATGAAATCCCAGCGGCACGTTTATCTTATCCAGTGCGGATGCGCAGTACTTTTCGACTTCGTGTGGAAGCATCCCGCCTGCAGAATCGACGAGCGAGATCATATCGGCACCGTAACTTTCGATATCCGCGCAGATCTCACCGAATTTCCTCGCTGAGACCGCATACGACTTCATCAGATTACCGCAGGTTATCAGGCCGCATTTTTTCGATTCTACAATCGCTTCCTTCGCCTGGTCGAATTCACTTACATTGGTACCGACCCTTATAAAACCGAGTCCGACATCTCTGGCTTTTTTAATATCGGAAATATTTCCCAGTCCCGGGATGAAAAAGTAACCGATCAGGGAACCTGTTTCTGAAACACCATCCGCCCCTGCTGAGACGTAGTCGAAATCTGTTTCCTTCGCCTTCCCGAATCCACCGTCGCTCCCTCCAAACCCCAGGCCATGACCGACTTCGATCAATTTAAAACCGGCGTCAGCAAGCGCTTTCGAAATATTCCTGGTCTCGTCAGCCGAAAACTGGTAATCGATGGAGTAACTTCCGTCACGAAGCGTGCATTCGAGCAGAATAACAGGGCCTGATTTTTCGATATTCTCCATCCTGTCTAACTCGCCCACATCGAGACCATCCCAGCGGCTTTTCTTATGTCAGTTTCCGACGTTGCCTCATCCACCCAGAGATTTATCACCCGCATCGACATGTACTCCCCATTTGGACATCCAGTATCCTCGACATTCCCCGGATCCAGCCATTGCAGCGGCAGATACAGGTTCGATGCATGTAATCCCGCGGACCGTATCGCCTCCGTCGCTTCCTGTACTTCCCCGGGCGTATCCAGCGGCAGTATAAACGAAAATCTGAACGGGGAACAGTCCGTCGGGTATTCAAGCCAGAGGCATCTGAAGCCGTCCATAAAAAATCGATATCTGTCAACCTTCCGCCTGCGGTTCCTGCTTACCTCTCCAAGATCATCGACTGCCTGAAAAATATTTTCCGCCTCGGAATCCGTAATTTTATACCTGTAAATGTCCCCGGCTTCGGACGCGTATGACCTCCAGTTGGCCGCAGGTGACCTGTCACCCGAAGACCGTACATGATTGAAATCCACAGTGATTTTGTTCCTGAGAATTTTCGCCCTGTTATTTAGATCCTCGGGGCGGTCGGGGTAATCGCCAACACAAACTCTGACCTTAGCCGCGACATCATCGTCGTCCGTCAGAACCGCCCCTCCACCGCTCGTACCCAGGATTTTTCCTCCCGCAAAACTTAAAACACCTGCGAGTCCCAGCGTTCCAACATCTCTCCCCCCTATTGCCTGCGCAGCGTCTTCAATAAATACAGCACCCGCGTTATCGCAGATTTTCCGGATCGAATCCGCATCGACCGGAATTCCATACAGATGCACACCGACTACAATATCACCTTCCCGGATCACCCTGTTAAGGCAATCAATATCCATTCCCATATTTGAGTTCACATCGACAACCACCGGTTTAATTCCTAGGCTGAGATTAAATCCAAGGAGGGACGGGCACCCCACCGACGGCAGAACCAGCCGCGATGCCGGTTGCCTGAGAGCATGGCAGACTGCGTACAATGCTCCCGCGCCACGACCAGTGAGTATTGCATGCTTTCTTGAGAATTTTTCAGCGAGCTTAATTTCTGTTTTCTCTATGGGGTTCGACACGCGGGGAATTATACATTACTTACCTTAATCATAACGTGGTCATGCAATACCCGGGGCTGAATGGCTCATTTACCGTCCACGTAACTGGCCAGTCATGTAATAAAGCTGCTTGCCGGCTTCATCCGACATTGAAAGATCGTCCCAGACCAGCATAACCTTCTCGTTCTGATCGATAACCCCGGATATTGTCTCCGGATTGCTGATCCGCCTGGTCGCGACAGCAGGCTGCTCGAAAGACTCGCCGCCATCTTCCGACACCACATACCTTATTCCCGGACCTTCATCGTCTGCATCGGCTGTTGCAATCAGCACAACTTCAGAATTCGCTATCAATCCGGGTGACCGTGTCAGCGATTCCTCGCTCGTGATCATTGCGACCGGGATGGTAAAATTCGCTCCCCAGTCTTCGCTTCGGCAGTAGTAGATTGACTGTTCGTCCATCGAATCTTCCGAATAAATCAGGTGAATAAGATTTTCTTCTCCATATGGATGAACGAGTGTGAAAAAATTGAATTGATTGGGGATTACATCGCCATCGAGGAAATAATTTCGTTCCCAGGTGTTCCCGCCATCGGTGCTTCTGACAATTACAATCCGGCCCCCGTTAGCGTTTTCGCGCCTCTCAAACCACATGATTATGACATTATCGCGATCAACAGCCCCCTGCAGGTTATATGGATTCGAATCGGTGGAATCCACCACCGGCTCATTCTCAAAGGTGTAGTTCCTGTTCACTACAAGATCCCATCCGTCCGAGGTCCTGACAAAAAAGAACGCCCAGTCTTCGCCCTTTACATTTAAAAAAATGGGCCATCTTGCCTGTGACCGTTCATTCAGCCGCTTTTCCAGGCTTGTCGTACGCCCGCCATCCGAACTCGCCCTGTACAAAAGTTGCCCTCCGGTTGCATCCTCGTTTATCCAGTACGCGACCATCCCATCCTTCGATAATGCCGAAATAAATCCTGCTCCCGGCTTGCGTCCGGTCCGGGTTGAAAGAAGAGTCGATGGACGAAATTGATCGTTTTCCCAGCGGGTATACTTGACCTGCTGATTAGATCCGGAGGTTGACAAATACACGAGATGTATAGCCCCGCCGGGGTACTGGGCTATCCTTGGCAGATCGATAGTCCCCACCTCACCAAATGCTGTCGGAGTATCAAACATGTACCGTCCAAGCTGTTCCGCCCCTGTCGGAGTTGGCGTGTCGCCGCCATCTGCCGTTTTAGGGTTCTGGCTCGACGGACATCCCGTTATCATTGTGGCTGCGATTATAAAAATTATCAGAAGTTTCAGTTTCATGGTTCCTCCAACGAAAATACATGTCCAGGACAGGAATTGTAACGCAGGAGTAACCGCATCTCAAAAGGTAAAGCCTTCGCCACCTCCATTTTAGACGTATTGGAGTAAGGTGAAAAATTCAGGAATTAACCATTTTGTGCCCGGATTCACTTGATTTTTTCACAATAAGTAGTATCATAGTAATTGAGACTGAGTCTCAATAAGGATTACTCGATCGAGGTCAAAAATGAACGGCATCCGGTCCATGATACACCATCAGAAGAGCCATTTCGCGGCCCTGCCGGATGCGGCCTCGCAATTGGATCCTGACTTGAATAACTTCATGACTCTTTCTATTGCCCCATTGAACGTCCCACTGATTGTGGAATCGATCGACTCAGGACGCGACGCCCGTTCACGGCTTACATCTCTCGGCATTTTACCAGGCATGGAAATTACAATTCTTACACGCGATCATGACGGACCCATGACACTTACGGTAAAGGGAACCAAGATTGCTCTTGGAAGAGGAATAAGCGGCAAGGTACTTGTTTCGGTAAATCAGGATCTCCATAAAGAGTAACACATGCAGGAAAATTACACAGTAGCCATAGCGGGGAACCCAAATAGTGGAAAAACCACTATTTTCAACCGCATAACGGG
This sequence comes from bacterium, assembly GCA_036397475.1. Taxonomy (GTDB): domain Bacteria; phylum JAJVIF01; class JAJVIF01; order JAPKYR01; family JAPKYR01; genus DASWIV01. The sequence goes on along the minus strand of DASWIV010000009.1, from coordinate 1,277 downwards.
CGCCCACCAGCATGTGGGAAATTATCCGGGGGTCACGGTCGAAATCAAGCGCGGGAAGGTGAAACACAAGGGTGCATCATTTGAGTTTGTCGACCTTCCCGGGACATATAATTTGTCGGCTTCGTCGATGGACGAGTTGGTCGCCAGAAATTTTCTTCTTCACGACAAACCGAACGTTGTGATCGATGTTGTCGATTCATCGACACTCGAACGGCAGCTTTATTTCGCGATCCAGTTGATGGAACTCGAAATTCCAACCATACTTGTTTTTAACATGGCGGACGCGGCACGCCGGTACGGATTCGAAATAAATACGGGAATGCTTTCAAAAATGCTCGGAGTGGAGATTGTCGAGACTGTGGGTACGACCGGGGAAGGCATTGAAGAGTTGAAAGACAGGATTCTCGAGGTAGCCCGCCGCGACATCATAGCCCTGCCACGCCCGTTCGCGTATGGACGTGATATCGACTCAGCGATCCAGGCGATATCAGGTGGGCTCTATAAGTCCGGGGTGCAGATCCCGGGGATGAAGCGGACGTGGGTCGCTATGAAACTTCTTGAAGATGACGAGGAAGTAACGCACCGTCTTAATGAGGTTTATCGGAAGGGAAACGGACTTCACTCGACCATTGAGTCGGCACGAAACAACCTGACCCAGATTTATTCTTCACCGCCCGAATTACTGCTTGCCGAAGCCAGGTACGGGATAATTTCCGGTGCATACGCCCAGACGGTTCACCATTCAGCAGAACAAAGGAAAAGGCTCTCGGATAAGATCGACAGGTTTCTCATCAATCCATACATTGGGATTCCCGCGTTTCTCGCATTGATGTACGCGACTTTCTGGCTGACCTTCACGATCGGCGACCCGTTCATGAAAATGCTTGAAAGCCTGTTTGGATGGATGGGCTCGGAAGTTTCCGGGGTATGGCCTGCCGGGAGCGCGAGTCCATTGAGATCTCTGCTTGTCGATGGAATTATCGGCGGGGTCGGGGGAGTAATTGTCTTTCTGCCTAATATCCTGCTGCTTTTCCTGGCGATCTCGTTTCTCGAGGATTCCGGCTACATGGCGCGCGCGGCGTTTCTAATGGACAGGTTGATGTCGCGGATAGGACTCCATGGAAAATCCTTCATCCCTATGTTGATAGGATTCGGATGCTCCATCCCGGGAATTATGGGGACGCGCATCCTGGAAAATCCCAAGGACCGGCTTATTACAATGCTGGTCCTTCCATTGATGAGCTGCGGAGCCCGGCTTCCGATTTATATACTCATTA
>DASWIV010000008.1:0-3996 GCA_036397475.1 bacterium | reverse complement strand
GAGAACGCCTGATGAAATTCTCACCGAAGCGGGAGATCTTCCAACTCCCGAAGCGATAAGGGAATTATTCATCAACTGCTCGTCGTGGGATGAAGAGCACGATGCGGTGTCTGAGCCCAGTAAGCAGGCGTTGATCGATCTTGGAGAAATTGCGGTCGCCACACTCTGCGAATACCTCCCGTCGCAGAATGTCCTCAAGCGTGTAACGCTGGATGAGATAATTCGCGGGATTGGATCGCCTTCGCAGAGGTTCCTGCTCATTTATCTTGATAGTGACGATATGTTCACGCGCAGGCATGCAGCTTACCTGATAGGCGATGTGTCTGCCGCGATGGAGTTTGAGGATATGTACGCGCTGGGACCTGTAGCCACAGATATGGCTGCAATCGCCGCATTAAAATCCGGAATGCAGGACGAAGGGGACTGGCATGTAAAGCGAATGATGATCGAGTCTCTCGGGAAAATGAAAGATCCCGCGCAGATCCAGTTCCTCAGCGCTTTTCTGAACGACCAGGAGGAAGGAATCAGGTTATCGACCGTTACTGCCCTTGGGTATATTCCGTCCCAGGAAGCGGCTGTTCAATTGATCCGTGCATTCGCTGACGGGAGGGTTAATGTGCGCCAGGCGGCTGTAATGGCACTTTCAACAGAAGTGATGGGAAATCTCGGATTCGAGCCGCTTGTGGGATGCATACGATTGTCGCCAGCCGGTTTGACCGGACAACAGTGCGCGCTCGAAGCGCTTACGGGATATTTGCAGGAGATATCATCGATAGATTCGCCGTTGCCAAATGAGCACAGGGCGCGAGCGTACAGCTCCATGGTTTCGGTTTTGACCACACCAGGAATTCAAACACCGTGGTCGTTGAAAGGTTATCTTTATTTCGCTGTCGGATATACGTACCAGCCTGAAGCGATCGGGTTCCTGGAGTCCAGACTCGATGCGGAGGGGCATCCTTTTGTTATTGGGAAAATAAGGGAGGCGATTGATATTCTGAAAGCCGGACGTCCTGCGGAAATCGAATAATGAATTCAGGCTGACGAATTGAACGGGAGGAATATTTTGATAAAAACTCTTTAAACGCGCCGAACACAGATAGTATCAGGTGGGAAACCAGATGCTGTCGTGCGCCAATAAACTGGTATGTGAGCGACCGTAATTTGCTCTTACCGGACACCGGAACAATTTACCTGCTGCGCAATTTCGATAGCAGCCTCAATATTTCAATATACAGCCAGACCAGTGTCACGATCAGCCCGAACGCGGCGTACCATTCCATGTACTTAGGCGCTCTGGCTCTTTCACCCATTTCAAAAAAGTCGAAATCCAGAATCAGATTCAAACACGCGATAAATATCACCACAAGGCTGAATCCGATCCCAATTAATCCGCTTCCGTGGATGTATGGAATCGCGACACCGAAGAATCCCAGTATCCATGTTGCCATGTATACCAGCATTACCGAGCCAGTCGCGATAATCACGCCCGTCCTGAACTTGTTGGTTACTTTAATTATTCCGGTACGGTAGATGGTCAGCATTACGAACAGAACACCGAACGTTAGCCCCACCGCCTGCAGCACAATCCCCTGGTACACCGATTCCAAAATTGCCGACAAGCCCCCGAGAAGAAGCCCTTCGAAAGCGGCGTAGGCCGGTGCGGTGAACGGCGCCGCGGTTTTCGCGAAAATGGTGATCAGCGCGAAAATTAATCCGCCGATAAGTCCGACCCAGAAAAGTATCATGACAAGACCGGTGTTACCGTTAAAGAATTGCGACCAGGTAAAGAATGCGCCGGCGAGCAGCAGGAAGAACAGCGCGAATGTCTTGTTGATCGCGCCGTTGACGGTCATGGTCATATCGCCAATGTAGCCAAGAGAGGCGTCCTGGAATGCTTTTTCGTTGAGCGCAGGATTTGCAGTTCTCATAAAAATTTCCTCCGTATCAGCACATATTAATATACATTAAACGCGGGTGAAATGTTCATGGTTCCGCAGTGGGATGGTGAATCAAGCCCATGGATCATAAGGAACATCTAGAAATGGCCCGGTACGAACCCATACTCCCCTGGATTCCAGTTGAAGGACTTGGTCTGCATACAATTCGTAGTCATAAGGATTTGTCCCTGGATAAAGTATGGCGTCTTCAGCGAAAAATTCATTTTCGTCCAGAGGGATTGAATTATTGATCTGGTTATTGCCCAAATCCAGAGTTTTTAAATTTTCGAGATTCCTCAGGCAGGAGATATCAGATGTTGAATTTGAACCAAGATCCAGGTATTCAAGCTTTGTGTTATTCGAAAGGAATGAGATATCTGTGATTTCACCACTGCCTAATGCCAGATATTCCAAATTATTCATTTTCTCAAGAATTGAAATATCAGAAACTGGATTATACGCGAGATCAAGTTCAGTAAAATTGCAATTTATAAGCGGGTCGATACTTTTGACTTCATTATTATAGAGGTGCAGATGTGTAATCTTTATACACTCAGAAAGAGGCGATAAGTCCACAATAGAATTTGAGTCCAGGTATGCCTCTTCAAGATATGGATTATTCTTAAGCGGCTTAATATCAGTAATATTATGTCCTGTTAAATCCAGCAATTTCAAGTCATGGAAGTTGCTGAGGCATGAAAGATCGGTGATTCCTGAGTTTTCACCGCAGTCACTGTACCATTGCCTTGCTAACCGCAAATGCTCAATTTGAGTAAGATTTTGAAGCGGGGAGATATCATTCCCGCAGTATTGGTCAATATTTAGAATCCTCAGATTAGGGCAGAATTCTATACCTTTCAGGCTCAGCACTTCTTTATCCTCGACAACAACCTCGGTTATATCTGCAATGTCCTCAGGAGTAATTACCGGATGAAGGTATGTCCAGAATTTAGCTGAAATCCTGACCGCTTTTTCCAGGTTATGGTCTTCGAATACAACGATTTCTTCATCCTGTGCACTTGCAGATAAGGATGTGAAGATCAGGAATGATAGAAAGACGATGGTTCGTATTATTGCCTTCATAGCTCGAAGCCCTCCAGACATATTTTAACATATTGAATTAATGAAATTTGGAGATCCGATGGCCAGGAATAAGATCTTAGGTTAAACCATCAGGATTAGGCTTGAGGTGCGGTTTTCATTATTTTGACATTGGAGAATCGTGTGCAATATTGGAAAAGTGCAAGTAAGCATAAGGCTGACGCCTTAGCCTAGGTGCCTATATCAAATTATTCTCAGGTTAAAAAAAAGAAAGGCTCTATGAGCCCTTCTTTAACCACTTAATCTTAAAGGGGCCAATTATTTTTTGACCCTGAATTCGACCGATTTATCCTCTGTTTTCAGAGTATATTTACCGGCCTTCAGCCCGGTGAACACGAATTTCCCGGTCGCGTCCGTACAGGCAACATCGACATACTCGTCGCCCTTGAAGATGCGGATCGGGAAGAAACGCAGTTTCTCACCTGTGCTGTTGTAGATAAAGCCAATAACCTTGTCATCCGCTACAGTTTCCTGCGGGCCACCCTTGGCCTCGTCCTTCTTCTGTAATCTTGAAGAAAGGGTTGTAGTCGAGTTGACTAATAGGATATCGGCTATAGCCGACTGATCGACCTTAGCCTTCCTGCCCTGGCGTTTTCTCTTGCTGCCGAGGTCTTCCTCGTTGGGAAAGATTTCCTCTACAGGATAGCCTAACGCGTTGGCAAGCCGCTGACGAGTCAGATACGACGGGGTGCGATTGCAACTCTCGATGTTAGAGATCGTTGCCTGCGCTACACCTGTCAACCGACTCAGCTCGATCTGAGATTTGTCAGCTTTTACCCGGAACTCACGTAAACGATTAATGGTTCATCACCTCGTTCGTTAGTGATGATGAAATGATATTGTCAACATAATGTAACATAGAAGTTATTAAGAGGCAAGGGATTTATGAATCAATATTTAACTCATATCACAATGCCATAATTTGATGTTACATGGCAACTTATATCACTTCTTTCAA
>DASWIV010000007.1:0-9592 GCA_036397475.1 bacterium | reverse complement strand
CAGAGCATCTCATCCGAGCTCGCAACCAGGATCCTGGAAGCGAAGTTCACAAAACTGAATCTCCTCGATACCCAGTTGCAGGCGATCAATGAAGCGCGTCGGCAGGAAAATATCAGGCGTGGCGAAGAACTTGTCGCGGCTATTGAACTTATTCCAACTCTGGAAAAGAAAAAGCTCCTGACGGAAAGCGAGCAGCGGCGCCTTGCGATGCTTGGCGACGTTATCCGCAACCGTCTCAGCACAAATCCGAATGAATTCTGGATGGCTGAAATGGGCGCCGGCGCTGTCAAAAAGCTGTTACAGGAAGTTGAGCTTGAGGAAGAATCGGAAAAGCTGAAGGAAGCCATCGAAACCGCCAAGGGCGCGAAGCGAGCGAAATATATCAAGAGGCTTTCTGTAATCAGGTCGTTCATCAGGTCAGGAAATAAGCCTGAATGGATGGTCCTGGAAGTCCTTCCGGTAATTCCGCCGGAACTCCGTCCAATGGTCCAGCTGGAAGGCGGACGATTCGCGGCATCCGATATCAACGACCTCTATCGCAGGGTCATAAACAGGAATAATCGACTCAAGAAACTGATCGACATTAAAGCTCCCGAGAGCATTATCAGGAATGAGAAGAGGATGCTTCAGGAAGCGGTCGACGCTTTGATAGATAACGGGCGGCGCGGTAAGGCTGTCACCGGAACGAATAACCGTCCGATCAAATCCCTCTCGGACCTTCTCAAGGGCAAGCAGGGACGATTCCGCCAGAACCTCCTGGGAAAACGTGTGGATTACTCCGGACGTTCGGTAATCGTGGTCGGCCCCGAATTAAAGCTGCACCAGTGTGGCCTGCCAAAAATTATGGCTCTCGAGTTCTTCAAGCCGTTTGTGTTGAAGAAACTTGTCGATAAGGGCTACGCGCCACAGATCAAAAATGCGAAGACACTCGTAGAGCAGATGGATCCCCGCGTCTGGGACGTGCTCGATGAGGTCATCCACGGAAATCCTGTACTCCTTAACCGCGCTCCTACCCTCCACCGCCTGGGAATCCAGGCGTTCGAGCCGGTATTGATCGATGGTAAGGCGATCCAGATCCATCCGCTCGTATGCGCGGCATTCAACGCCGACTTCGACGGCGACCAGATGGCGGTTCATCTCCCATTATCGCTTGCCGCACAGGCGGAAGCGCGCCTCCTCATGCTGTCGGCGAATAACATCCTGCTTCCGGCCGACGGCAAACCGGTTGTAAGCCCGTCGCACGACATGATCCTCGGTCTTCATTACATGACGATCTGCACCAATGAAGACGAGGAGGTATTCGACCGCTACGAAGACGCTATCAAGAAAGATAAGAAATTCAAGCTGGATAATCCGAAATTTTTCTCCGATGAAGACGAACTCAAACTGGCTTACGACCTTGAGAAGATATCCTTGCAGGAGCCGGTTTTCGCGAGAATCAAACGCGATTCCATGCGCCTCAGCGAAGAAAAGCGGGTGTTCCCTGTCGGTAACACTTACATCCTGACCACTATAGGAAGGATACTGTTCAACCAGGTAATGCCTGATGATTTTCCATTCTTCAACTACACTCTTAACAAGGAAGACATCAACGAGATCATCACCCAGCTTCACAAGATTTTCGGCGTGAGCATAACTGTTGACGTTCTCGACGAGCTCAAGAGGATCGGATTCCTGTACTCGACCAAGGCTGGTATCACGATCGGCATGCAGGACGTCGTTATACCGCAGCAAAAGTACGAACTTATCAGCGCTGCAGAGAAGCAGGTTGAAAAGTACCAGGCGACATTCGACCGGGAAGTCAAAAAAGTTCAATCAAAAGGATTGAGCGAGGACGAGAAGAACAAGCAGATCAAAGCTCTGGAAGAAGAGAGATATATCGATACCATAAAACACTGGACCGAAGTGTCGACAACTATCACAGAATTGATGATGGAAAACTTCGACAAGATGAATTCCGTCTACATGATGGCTCACTCTGGAGCGCGCGGTAAGGTTAGCCAGATCAAGCAGCTCGCGGCGTTGAGAGGCTTGATGGCTGATCCGACCGGAAAGATCATCGAGTTGCCTATTACCTCCAACTTCCGCGAGGGACTTACGGTGCTGGAATACTTTATCAGTACTCACGGCGCGAGAAAGGGACTTGCCGACACGGCTCTTAGAACAGCCGACTCGGGGTACCTGACACGGCGCCTTGTCGATGTCGCTCAGGATGTCATGATCGTCGAGATCGACTGCGGCACTGAAGATTACATCGAGTTAAAGGAAGCCAGAGAGGGGCGCAAGGTCATCCAGACTCTTGCGGAGCGCTCATTGGGACGAATTGTCGCGGAGAATATCCTCGACGTGGAAACCGGCGAGATCATAGTAGCCAAGGGTGAGGTTATCGATGAATCCCATCTCGACAAGATCGAAGCGCTTGGGCTGGAAACCCTGAAAGTCCGCTCGGTGCTATCATGTGCGTCGCGAAACGGCGTATGCCGCTCCTGCTACGGGCGCGACCTTGGTACGGGACGAAATGTCGAGATAGGAACTCCAATCGGAATAATCGCGGCCCAGTCGATCGGCGAACCGGGCACTCAGCTCACAATGCGTACGTTCCATACCGGCGGTATTGCCGGACTGGGCCAGTATGACATCACCCAGGGCCTCCCACAGGTCGAGTTGTTATTCGAACTGTTCGAAGCCCGGTATCAGAAGAAGGGAGCGGTAATAGCCCCGATCTCCGGTACCGTAAAAATTCACGAGGAACCATTCCTGCTTACGATAAAACCGAAGACAGGATCGAAATACAAAGAAGTAACCTTCGACGCGGATCAGTTCGCGGGCAAGACCAGGTTGGTTGTAGACGGCGATAAAGTAAAGAAAGGTGAGCCGCTCACCAGAGGCCTTGTTAATCCGAGAGAGCTATTACAGCTCTCCGGCGTACGAGCTACCGCGCAATTCCTTGTCGATGAGGTTCAGTCGATTTACAAGGGACAGGGCGTCAATACGAACGATAAACACATTGAAGTTATCGTCAGACAGATGCTCAAGTTCCTTCGAGTCACGGACCCCGGAGACAGTGATTTTCTCGAAGGAGACCTTATCGAAGCGTACAACTTCGAGGAAGCCAGCGCTGAACTCGAGGCGCAGAAGATGAAGCTTCCGAAAGCCGAGCATGTCCTGCTGGGAATTTCGAAAGCCAGCCTCTTCTCCGAGAGTTTCCTCTCGGCGTCGAGTTTCCAGGAAACCACCAAGGTGCTTACGAACGCTGCCATAGAAGGGCGTGTCGATTACCTTCGCGGACTGAAGGAGAACGTGATTATCGGACGGCTTGTTCCTGTGGGGACCGGACGTAACGATTTCAAATATTTCGTTCCCATAGTCAATGAAGAGGAAGAGGATGCGTCGGATGAGTTCGAGGAACAGCTTGAGTGGGATCCGTCGGATTATGACGACGACGAGATCAGCGTTCCACCTGCCAGCAGGTAGTTATTGCTTTCGCATCAGAGCTGAAAGCGGAAGCTGCGGATCAGAACCATAAGCGTAAGCGCATGGTTAACAAAAAAAAGCCCGGGACGAAAGTGCCGGGCTTTTTTATCTTCATGCATTGAACTATGAAACCTATTTCCGCATTCCTTTCCCGACAAACATGCACACTACAAAAACTGCAACCTGCAATAAGATAATCGACGCTCCACTGGGGAGATCCATTGAATATGACACCATCAGTCCTGCCGCGGCTGTCAACAATCCAAGAACGACAGATACGATCGTCATCCCTATAAAACGGTAAGTCACCAGTCTCGCCGATGCCGCCGGGATAACAAGGAATGCGCTGATCAGCACCACACCTATTATTTTCGCCGACACGACAATAACCAGCGCAACAAGAATGGATAAAAGGTAATCGTCGAATTTGACCGGGAGCCTGTCGGCCTTCGCCGCTTCCCTGTCAATTGTCGCGTACGCCCACCGTCCCCACATAGGAAGCATGAATGCAGTCACCAGCAAAATAAATCCGATCGCCCAAAGATCGATATTCGAAACTCCCAGTATCGATCCGAACAGGTATGTAAATGCGTCGGTGGTCTGTGAGGGCAACCTTGAAAGGAACACAATTCCAAGCGCCATGGACAGGGCAAAAAAGATCCCGATAACCGTGTCAGAGCCAAGTCCTGATTTATCCCGAACCCACGTGATCAGTGCCGCTACTGCGACAGTGAAAGGGATCGCGATGTAAAGCGGTTCCTGTTGCAGCAATAGCCCTAACGCGACACCTCCGAACGCCGCGTGGGCGAGTCCGTTCCCGAGGAACGACATCCCGCGCTGCACAATAAATGCTCCGTAGTAACTTCCGACAATACCTGTGAGAATTCCGGCGAGAAGCGCGCGCTGCATGAAATCGTATTGCATAGCTTCAATCATGCGCGTGCTCCTCACCGTGGGGATGAATGTGGCCGACATGCCCGAACGCCTCGCTCATATATTTATCGGAGAGTGCAATTTCGGGTGTGTCGAAACAGATAAGTGTTCTGTTCAGGAGGAGTATCTTATCGGCGTGGTGTCTTGCGACCAGCATGTCGTGCGTGACCATCAGCACCGTGGCTCCCGATGTCTCGGTGAACCGGTCGAGGATCTTGTAAAGGTCGCCCTCTCCGATGGCGTCGATCCCTGTAGCGGGCTCGTCCAGGAGCAGAAGTTTCGGCCTGCGTATCAACGCCCTTGCGAGAAACACTCTCTGCATTTCACCGCCGGACAATATTCCGAACGGTCGGTCGCACAGATGGGATGCTCCGACAAGTTCGAGAGTGTCGTGGATCAGGTCGTGCTCTTTCCTGCTGATGAATCCCGGAAGCCTCTTGTGAAGGCCGGTTGAGACAATGTCGCACGTTATCGCGGGAAAATTCCTGTCGATGGATTTCAGCTGGGGAACGAATCCGATCTCGGATGGATCATTCCGGTCTATTGATTTCCCGAAAATCTTTATGGTGCCGGAATATCTTTTTATCAGACCGAGGACCGCCCTGAGGAGCGTGGTTTTACCCGCGCCGTTTGGACCGATTATCGCTATAAATTCTCCACGTCCGCATGACGCAGTGACATCGTCAAGCGTAAGATGGTCGCCGAGATGAACGGATAATCCTGACAATTCAATTGCGGGAGAATTTTCATTCATTTGAATCCGACATCTCCAGCGCCTGCTCTATTGCGTTTAAATTATTCTGAATGAAATCTATATATGCCGTGCCCCCTCCAAGCGGATCAAGCTCAACAACCGGAACCCCGGTCTCGGATGAGAGCGAATCGGCGATATCCCTCCGCATCTGCTTTTCGGCGATTATCAAGTCCACGTGTTCGGTGTAAATAATATTTATCAAATCCACGATGTGGGCGGCGGACGGTTCCGCTCCATGGACCGGGTAAATCACCCCGACCGTTTTATACCCCAGTCGATTATCAGCCCTGAACAGGTAGCTGGATGCTGCGTGTGTCTGGATTACCTTGATAAGACGGTCGTTATTCGTGGCATGTCTTCCGATAAGTGAATGGAGTTTCCTCTCGAATTCCAATTTGTTGGCTGTGTAAATTTCCTTTCCCCCAGGATCGACATCAGACAAACGTTCGGTTAATGGGGATAGAATTTCCATTACAGCGGTGGGATCAAGCCAGAAATGTCCGTCTATATTTCCACCCGCATGTTCATCTCCTGTATGAATTATCAGCCAGTCAGGAACCATTTCTACCAGGTTTATCAAATTTTCATTCTGAAATTCAGTCGCCCATTGGTCGATACCCGCTCCCACATAAAAGAGTGCCACCGTTCCGGATACTTCGGCAACATCCGACGGTTTAGGCTCGAACGAGTGCGGCGACGCACCAGAAGGTAAAACAATGATAACGTCGGCTCTACCTTTCACCAGCTCTTTCAGAATCATCGCTACCGGTGGAATCGACGCCGCGAAGACCACTTCAGAATTAGTTTTGGGAGGCTCCCCGTTCCCGCATCCGGTGAATAAGACGCTAAGGTAGAGGATACAGATGATTTTTACGGCCAGGTTTCTCATTCGTCGTGGCTATTATCCTCCGAAAGGGCGAAAAATCAATCTATCCACAAATCGAACCCATCCCCAGTCACCTGCATCCTATTCTTATCACTGGGTGTGAAAAAGAGGACAAGTCTATGAAGCCAGGAAAATCTCTATTCGCCCTCATTGTGTCTGCAGGTTTCCTTTTTCTGTTTTTAGTTTCATGTGGCGGTTCGACCCATTTATCCGACAAGATCGGACCGGGTCTAAGCGGCGGTGGATCGAATCCATCCCAGCCGGCTAATACCGACCAGTCATACGATTCCCAGACAGAATCTTCCGACGAAACATGGGATTACGACGTGGGTACACGGGATCAACTGGGGGCTCTGGGTTACGTCTCCGGATCCGATGAGCAGCCTGAATCTGAGCCGGATTCAGGGTCAATGAACTACGCTCCATATACACCTCCTCCAGGCAGGGAGCAACCGGTAGTTGGCGGAAATCAGGTTCCCAACGGCGAACCTTACGACGCGACCTACTATGAAAACTACGGCACCAATCCGTTCATTAGCACTGAGGACGGGCGGTTTTCAACATTCGGATTGGATGTCGACACGGCATCATACGTTCTCGCGCGGCGTTACCTTGCCGACGGAAACGTACCCGATCCGGATTCCGTCAGGACAGAGGAATTCATCAATTACTTCAACCATGATTATCCCGAGCCTGATGGAAACGATTTATTTTCCATCAGCGTCGAAGGGGCTGAATCGGAATTCGGACGTCCGAATTATCACCTGATCAGGGTCGGCATTAAAGCGATGGATGTCAGCCTGGATATTCGTCCGGCGGCCAATATGATTTTTGTGGTGGACGTCTCAGGGTCCATGGCACGGGAATCGCGTCTTGAACAGGTGAAACGCAGTCTGAGATCCCTTGTCGCCGAATTGAAACGTGACGATAAGATCGGGCTGGTCGTGTACGGATCGCGCGGACGGGTTATTCAGGAACTTACCAGCGACCATGACAGGATATTGAACGCAATCAACCAGTTGCAGCCCGAAGATGCTACAAATGCCGAAGAAGGACTACGGCTTGCCTATGATATGGGGCGACGAAATTTCGATCAGTATAAAATCAACAGGATTATCCTCTGCAGCGATGGTGTCGCGAATGTGGGTAACACCGATCCCGACGTAATCCTCGCACAGGTCAAAGCCGACGCCCTGAACGGCATCAGCCTCACGACGATCGGATTCGGAATGGGAAATTACAACGATGTCCTGATGGAGAAACTCGCGAACCACTGCGACGGCATGTATTACTACATCGACTCCGAGGAAGAATCGCAGCGCGTTTTCAGCGACGGCGCTTCCGAAATGCTCCTCGTTCTCGCGTCGGACGCGAAAATCCAGGTTGAATTCAACGAGGAAAACATCGACCGCTTCAGATTGCTCGGATATGAAAATCGCGGACTCGCGCGTGAAGATTTCGAGGACGACACTGTCGATGCTGGAGAGATCGGTGCCGGACAGACAGTTACGGCATTGTATGAAGTTCGAGTGCGGGACGAGGCTATCGACAATCCTTTCGACGAAATCTGCACTGTCAGAATTCGATTCAAAAATCTGACCACCGGCGAGATCGATGTAAACGAACGAACAGTTTACGCTGAAGACCTGAACAAGGGATTCTTCCAGGCGTCGGACGATTTCCAGTTCACCGCAGCGGTGGCTGAATTCGCCGAAATTCTCAAGGGAAGCACATGGGCACAGGATTCAACCTGCGCAGGAGTTCTTGAGGTAGCGGGTCCGGTGGCGGATTCCAATGACCAGAGAGAATTTTGTGAACTTGTGGAACGGGCGATGAGTCTTACAAGCAGTTAGAGAACAATGTTTAACCATACATACCTATGAGTGCCCTCGCGCAGTATGCCGTGAGGGTTTTTTTTGCCTGTTTGAACATGCAACAGAATTTTTTTCTCTTACTAAAAAAGAAAGGATGTACTAGCCAATGGTTAATCGAATTATCGCCTGGGTAATCGCAATAGGTATCATTCTGTTACTTATCGCCATGTCATTGCCCAATTTCATCAAGGCAAAAAATAAATCTTCAGAAGCCGAACGCATGGCGTACTTGCACACTCTGGAGATCCAGCAGCAAAGGGAGCAATCCCAATATACTCCCTACGGCGGAACTACACTTCCAAACGGCGAATCCTACGATGCGACCTTCTACGAAAATTACGGGACCAATCCGTTTGTAGCAACGGAAGACGAGCGCTTTTCCACTTTCGGCATGGATGTCGACACTGCGTCGTATGTGATAGGGCGCCGCTACGTTACTGACGGGAATTTACCAGATCCGGATTCAGTGCGGGTCGAGGAGTACATCAATTACTTCCACCAGGAATATCCGGAGCCGCAAGCGGGCGATATTTTCTCCATAAATATTGAAGGCGCGGAATCGGAGTTCGGACGTCCGAATTACCATCTCATGCGCATAGGCATCAAAGCTGCCTCCATCAGTGAATTCCGCCCGTCCGCAAATATGATTTTTTGTGTAGATGTTTCAGGATCAATGGCTCGCGAAGACAGGCTGGAGCAGGTTAAAGTCAGCCTCAACGACCTTGTAAGAGAAATGAAAGCGGACGATCAGATCGGACTTGTTGTCTACGGAACCAATGGACAGGTCGTCTGCGATCTCACATCCAATCACGATCAGATACTCCGGGCTGTAAATGGCCTGCGCCCGTCCGGCTCGACCTACGCGGAACAGGGGCTGAATCTCGCTTACGATATGGCACGAAGGAATTTCGATCCTGAAAAAATTAACCGGATTATTTTGTGCAGCGACGGTGTCGCGAATGTCGGCTTTACAGATCCCGATGCGATCCTCGAGCGAGTAAGGGCTGATGCTGTCGATGGAATCTCCCTGACTACGATCGGTTTCGGGATGGGTAATTACAATGATGTGTTAATGGAGAAACTCGCGAACCATGGTGACGGGATGTACTACTACGTGGATTCTCCGGAAGAAGCAAGCCGGGTATTCAGCGACGGGGCGTCGTCAATGCTGCTCATTCTAGCGAACGACGCGAAAATTCAAGTCGAATTCAATACGGAAAATGTCGAGCGGTTCAGACTGCTTGGTTATGAAAACCGTGCGCTCGATACCGAGGATTTCGAGGATGACACTATTGATGCCGGCGAAGTCGGTTCGGGCCAGACAGTTACCGCGTTATATGAAGTCAGAATAAAGGACGACTCTGTCAACGACAGGTATGACGATATCTGCACGGTGCGTGTTAGATTCAAAAACCTGATGACGGGTGAGATTGATACGAATGAGCGAACCTTTTATGTCGGGGATATGGTGAAGGAGTTTAACCAGGCGTCTGCGGATTTCAGATTCCTTGCGAGTGTCGCGGAGTACGCTGAGATCCTGAAGGACAGTTACTGGGCGGAAGATTCTAGTTTTGAAGATGTACTCAGGATTGCTGACTCGTCGGCTGATAATGAAGAGCAGAGAGAATTCTGCCAGCTTGTCCGTCGAGCGGTCTATTTAAATCCATGATG
>DASWIV010000006.1:0-3056 GCA_036397475.1 bacterium | reverse complement strand
AAACGCCATATCGGAAATATTGTCGGCATCCTGCATTCACAGATCACTCTTGCGAGAATTTCAAACATGGAAGGACGCCACGAAGACGCCGTTAAACAGGCGGAAAGTGTATTGAAGGTCGCGAGGGAAAGAGGCCATCGTTCCATCGAACTTGAATGCCTAACAGAAATGATGCACGCCAGGGCACACATTGATGGAGCCGCGCAGGCGCTGACACTCCTTTCCTCAAAAGAAAACGCTGAAGAAATTGTCCCGCGTCCATCCGCCGCTCTTGTCTCCTTCTCTTACAAGGTCGGAGAAATTTCTTTCCAGGCTGGCGACGAAAACCGCGCACTGAAGTATATCGCCATCGCGGGAAAAATTGTCGAGGACATCCTCAACCGCATCTCCGACCCCGTCTGGCGCGAAGCTTACAGGAAAAAACGCGAGCGGATAATCGATACCTATAAGCGACTCAAGCCTGCACTGGGGAATCTGGAAAGGCAAGCGTCAGATCTCGCGGATTTGACAGACAAATTAACTCAGCCAGAAGAAATTCAATCAGAAACAGATGTCTGATATTATTTCCCCATGCCTTCGGACAATTTAATTCCCCCATACGGGTTTTTCGAAAAGATCATAAGGAGCAACAGGCTTGTTCTGAAACCGTATGAGCCTGCACGCGACCAGGACAGCATCATTACAATGTTTTCCGATCCATCTGTCTATCTCCCCCTCGGATTCTTGTTTCCAAAGATACTCCTCAAAAATCACCTCGAAGGCAAACTTGAAAGACTCAATTCGGCATCATCCGGAGACTGGTCAGTGTTCCTCATTGAAAATGACAGGGAGTCTTTCGCCGGTGAAGCTGGTATAGCATCGTGGGATCCTGAATCTCAAATAGTCGAACTGTTCTGCGCCGTTTATCCTGATTGCAGGCAGCGTGGTATAGGAAGGGAATCCGTATCTTTACTGGTTGAAGCCTGCTTTCAGTTATCCCCGGTATTAAAACCACGGATTCAGGCTATGAAGTCCAATGAGAATTCCATCAAACTTGGCACATCGCTCGGATTCAGCCCCGCTGGCATAGTCTATGCTCCCCCCGATCCTGAAAAAGGCTTTGAGGGCGGATTCGCCGTCATCCTCGACCTGTCGATTTCAGAATTTAAAAAATTCCGGTTAAAGGAAAATTAGCAAAATAAAAGCAGGCGGTGCCTGCATTTCAAAATTTCTTATTTTGCCCGATTCAACTGTCCAGCGAAACCATATCGAAAAACTCACTCATCCACCTTGGAAGATTGGTCAGTATGATATTCCCCTGCGTGGATTTAGTCCGTCGGTTCGCGTCAACCAGCGCTCCATATCCGGAACTGTCCAGGTACGAAAGTCTGCTGAGGTCCAGTTTGATGTCAAGGTTCCCTTCCCTGATCACACTCTCGACAAAATTCCTTAGCTTAGGCGCGGTACGAACATCCAGGTCCCCTGACAGCATCAAAATGATTGGCTCGCCTTCGCCGCCTGAACGGACAATAGTAAGCTTGTCATCCTTATTCATTCCAATCTCCCTCTTGCGATGAATTGCATCAGATTTCCTGGATTACAAGGCATTCCAGGTTTGACAGGTTCAGCACATGGAATAAATTCAGTCCTGTTTCATTCAGGCCGTTTATTTCAAGGATCCCGCCTCGGTCTCTAAGCTGCCTGATAATAGAAATGATTACCCCGACTCCTGTCGAATCGATGTACTTTACGCCATCCATCAGAAGCCTGATCTTCGGAGGCGACGGAGATATCAGGACCGGCTCCGCGGCCCTCTTCAGCAGGTGTGCATTCTCCCCGGCAAGGTTTCCGGTGATCCTGAGTACCAGGGACTGTTCCTGGTCCGGTTCAACAGGTTGTACTGTCAACTGGTGGTCGATGTCGTATATCATGATTCCTCTCCATTAATAATTTCTTTTTTTCACGCCAATTGTTATTCATCTGGTTTATAGAGTCGTTACACGACTTAATCTACCGCTTGAAATCCTGAAAATTAATTAAACCCGCCGAGGACAGCGGGTTTATTAAACCAGTAAACTGAAGAGGATTAGTCTGTCTTAAAATTCATTCAACACTCTGCGGAAGTTTTGACATCTGCCACGCGTCTTCTTCCGACGTCAGCTTGAAGTCCAGAAGCAGTGGCCCGGTATCCGATACAAAAATGGTCATCGTCTTCGGCAGGTATCCCGATTTCGTACATAAAACCTCGTATGCGCCTGCAGGAAGATTGTCGATTGTGTACTCGCCATCTGCCGTGAGCACTTCGGCGTCCGCGACAGCGAAAATGGACGGCTCGGTCATTTCCGGATAAACCCCGACATACGCGTCATCGAGCGGTAAATCGTTCTCGTCTACGACAGTTCCGACTATTGCTGAAATGGCTGATTCGGGAAGCGGTGACATTACTACATTGAGTTCCGGATCAGTTTCGAATCCTATTTCAAATCCATCGATCCGGCTGACCTCATAACCACGCTTCACCGTAACTACTGACGCGATTCCCTCTGACAGATTGATCATTGCGATTGTCCCGTCTTCATCCGAGACTCCATGCGCTACAGAACCATTTTCGTAGAAGAACCATATGCTGGCTCCGGGAATTCCCGAGTCGTCCGATTCGTCTGTAACATTTATTGTCAATGGAATTGGCCCCTGCTGATATTCGGGCATGTCCACCAAATAAGACATTTCATTTTCATCTATAACCAGGTCCTGGCTGTAAATCTCTACACCCATGTACGCGAATGTGATCGTATATAACCCTACCGGCACATGGAACATGCTGTACCCGCCGTCAGATCCGGTTATTTGGAATCTCGAGCCGGTCTCACCCTGTACCAGCACTCTCAGGAAAGGCATATTCCCGAACGGATACTCCATTGCCCGTCCCGTTACCGTAGACCCGCTGTCCCTGGACCTGGTGCATCCGGATAAAGGCAGCAGCATTGAAAGCGAGATAACAACGATCGCGATCAATATAAGATTAAGTCTTGCGTTATATTTCAGGCTACTCGATTTCATTATCTATTTATCTTTGT
>DASWIV010000005.1:0-3202 GCA_036397475.1 bacterium | reverse complement strand
ATATGAAAATGCTCCCTATATCTTCTTTTAGAGAACTTGAAATTGAAATTCCCGAACTGACCACTCAAGCCAACATCGCCGGACTCGACAAGCTGAGAATCAAAGAGCAACAACTCACTTCAAAACTTGCCGACGCTCGTGGTCGACTAATTCAGGCTATCTGCCTCGACTCCCTCCAAAATCAAAGGAAACCAATATGAATGAAAAAGTAAACCAATCCGAAATCAACGACATCGCCTGGAAAGCCTGCGACACATTCCGAGGATCGATAGACCCCGCTCAGTACAAAGACTACATCCTCGTGATGCTGTTCATTAAATACATGTCCGACCTTGGAAAAGACAAGCGCGAGCAGTACGCCGATAGATACAAGGGCGACAAGGAACGTATCGAGCGGGCTCTATCACGCGAGCGATTCGTCGTACCCCAGGAATCTGATTTTGATTTCCTTTATTCCAAACGTCGTGAAACCAATATCGGCGAGATCATCAATATCGCACTCGACAAAATCGAGGACGCGAACAAAAGCAAACTAGAAGACGTCTTCCGTAATATCGACTTCAATTCCCAGAATCTCGGCGAGACCAAAGAACGAAACCGTAGACTCATCAGCCTGCTCGAAGATTTCAACAACCCGAAACTAGACCTCCGTCCATCCCGTATCGGCAACTACGACATCATCGGCAACACCTACGAGTACCTCATAAGTCGCTTTGCATCCGACGCTGGCAAAAAGGGCGGCGAGTTCTACACTCCCGGCGAAGTCGCCATGCTGCTCGCCGAACTTCTCGAACCCAATCCCGGCGACAAAATCTCCGACCCAGCGTGCGGATCAGGATCCCTTCTAATCAAAGTCGCGAAAAAAGTCGGCTCCAACGATTTCGCCTTATTCGGCATGGAATCGAACGGCTCGACATGGGCACTATGCCGCATGAACATGTTTCTCCACGAGATGGACAACGCCCGAATCGAATGGTGCAACACGATCACCAACCCGCGACTTGTCGACGGCGACAGCCTGATAAAATTCAACATCGTAGTAGCAAATCCTCCGTTCAGCCTCGACAAATGGGGAGTCGAGATTGCCGAATCCGACAAATACAACCGATTCTGGCGAGGCATCCCGCCGAAGAGTAAAGGCGACTACGCGTTCATTTCTCACATGGTCGAAACTGCGCTCGAAGGCGAAGGCAAGGTCGGCGTTATAGTTCCTCACGGCGTTTTGTTTCGTGGCGGCGCGGAAGGGAAAATTCGCCAGAAGATGATCGAGGAGAATCTCCTCAAAGCGGTGATCGGACTCCCCGCGAATCTATTCTTCGGAACCGGCATACCTGCCGCGATTCTGATATTCGATAAAGGGAAGGGCAAGAATAACACCGACGTGCTATTCATCGACGCCAGCCGTGAATTTCTCAACGGTAAAAACCAGAACAAATTGCGCGAGACAGATATCGCGAAGATCGTTAAGACCTTCAAGGACTTCGCGACAGTCGAAAAGTATTCATACCGCGCGACAGTGGAGGAAATCACCGAAAACGATTTCAACCTGAACATCCCGCGCTATGTAGACACGTTCGAGGAGGAGGAAGAGGTCGATATCTCGGCGGTGATGAAGGAGATCGAGGGGATCGAGGCTGAACTCGCGGTGACGAGGAAGGAGATGGATAGGTATTTGAAGGAGTTGGGATTCAAGAACACATAACCATTGGATGGATGATCAAAATGTTCGATGACATCATTAGAGAAATAAAAAGACTAACCGAAAAGCAGCATACCTTTAGCATACCCATAGAATTAGACGAAGAAGGGTATTTGGATCGCGAGTGTCCTGGTGAGGAATGCCTATTCAAGTTCAAAGTGTATGGCGAAGACTGGGACAAAATTCATGCGGCAGGGCCTTGCCGATGCCCGATGTGTGGATCAGAGCATTCATCGGAAAACTTTCGCACTACCGAGCAAGATGAAGAAGCAGAGAGAATCGTGATGGAACAAGCTAGTGGCATGCTTGGCCAAGCATTGGACCGTGGTGCAAGAGCAGCTAATCGAAAATGGCCCAAAGATTCCATTTTGCAGATGTCGCTCCAGGTGCAAGGATCTAAAATGATTCCCCCAATAGTCGCGATCAAGGCTAGAGAGGAATTCCAGCTTAAAATAACCTGCGACAAATGCAGTTGCCGATTCGCAGTTATAGGGAGTGCATTTTTCTGTCCAACATGCGGACATAGTGCTGCAGTAAGAGTCTTTGAAGATGCACTCAAGAAGATCGAAGCAAAAGTCACACATTTGGAAGCTGTTCGTGAAGCTATCCCAGACAAGGATGAAGCTGAACTCGTATGTCGATCGCTGCTGGAAACGGGATTATCGGATGGAGTAGTTGCGCTACAACGTGTGTTTGAGCAACTATACAGCCAGCAACCCGGTGCCGTTTTACCGTTGAAACGTAATGCGTTTCAAAGATTGAAAGACGGAAGTAATCTTTGGAAAAACCTTAACGGAAAGGGTTACGAAGATTTCCTTACAACTTCTGAACTTGGTCGATTGAATGTACTGTTCCAACGACGTCATTTACTCCAACACCCAGATGGGTTTATTACTCAAGAATATATAGATAATACTGCCGATATGACCTACAAGGTTGGTCAGCGGGTCGTCATAAAGAAACAGGACGTACTCGATATGGTCGGGATTATCAGGAAGCTCGTCGACAGTTGCAGAGCGGAGTTAGGGCTATGATTCCTGATGGATGGAAATCTATGCCCTTGGGAACAATCGGGAAATTTACAAAGGGGGCAGGAATCTCGAAAGCAGAGGTATTGGATTCTGGCTATTCGGCAGTCAGATATGGTGAACTCTATACAAGTCATCATGTTGTGGTAAAGGAAATAAAATCATTTATTAGTGAGGACAGCAAGAAAAAGAGTAGACGGATAAAGTACGGTGACATCCTATTTGCCGGATCCGGTGAGACTGCGGAAGAAATAGGTAAGTCAGCGGTATACTTAGGAACGGACGAAGCGTATGCAGGCGGAGACATAATCGTTTTCACCCCGAATGAAAGTGATCCAATGTTCCTAGCATATTTGCTAAATTCACAAGAGATACGAAAACACCTATGGTCCAGAGGGCAAGGCCAATCTGTAGTACACATCTATGCGACAGAACTGTCGAAGCTGCCTCTCGATATCCCACCCCTTCCCGAACA
>DASWIV010000004.1:0-4241 GCA_036397475.1 bacterium | reverse complement strand
TTTTTTTTAAATATATCGTGGTATAATTAGAAACCAAATTATTCAGGCAATGAATCATTGTGCATGGGAGTACGCTATTCTGCTCCTTTAATCTGGCAGCCAATGAGTCGGACTGCAAGATACCCCCGACATACACACGTCGAACGGCGATTGGGATTCCCGCCTGTTCATAGCGCGGAACGATGAACTTACCCCGATTCGTGAATTCTCCATTGGTATGTCGGGAAGCCTTTCATACAGGGGCTTATATTATCCGGCACAATTTATCGACAACATTGTCGTCCAGGATAACCTCCTTCTTGTATCGTGCGGTTCGGACGGCGTCATCTGTTATGACCTGGAAACGGTCGCCGGTACCCTTCCGGAATTATTCCGGTTAGATACCGAAGGCCACGTCCGTCGCGCGAAAATTCGCGGAAACTTTCTCTTCATAGCGGATATGGACGGGGTCGCAATTTACAAATTGAGCGCATTGCTGGAAAACATCCAATGAAACTGAAGCAGGGAATACTGATCCTCTTTGCAATCGCGGTTACACTTGCCAACAGCCAGGATAAACCCGCCATGGCGGATTCGGTACCCCTGCTCCATGCTTACGATAACCTGAATGTATATTACGGCGACCCGCACACACATACATGCCTATCGGATAGCGATGAGTCTCCCGATTATGCTCTTCGTTACGCCAGGGATGTTTCCGGGCTCGACTGGGTCTGTTCTCCCGTCTGGGTAGAGTGCCTCAACTGACTCACCGACTTCAATACATTAATAATCTGTTATAATTTGATAGCTTCTCCCGCTAAGCTGGCAGGCTGAATCAATTTCAGAGGGTTTCCAATGCATGGAATTACCAGACTCGGCATCGTTGTCCTGGTTTGCGTTTTAGCCGGATGCAGCGACCCGTCGACTTCACCGCCTCTTATCCGGAGCCGGAACAATTCCGGACCTTCAGATATTTCCCACACTTCCCTGCTGGGATTCTGGGACTGCGCAATCAATCCCGGAATTCCCGAAGTAGAAATTACCCCAAATCGCACAGCCATGTTCACTGTCAATGTTGTCAATTTTCTGAACATGAATCCTTCCGGTCTTACCTTCAAGTTCAATGAAATTCTCAACCAGGGAACCTATGTGGATGTCGACATCGACATCACACTCACTCATCCATTCGCGGGATTTCCCGAATTCAACGGCTACGATGTCCGTGGGGTTTTCATGGGAAACGGCTCCGGCACCCTTCTTCACAACGGATTATCACATCCTGTTCCCGGGATCGACCAGATGATTATTCCCGATCCCGACAACGGCAAAGGCGGTCCCGACGGTTACACCCGCTGGTTTAATTTCTCCGAATTTTCCCTGGGAGGAATGCCCCTATTCCAGTATACAAAAGGAAACGCATCTTCTCCCGGCTACGATCCATCGTCCATACTGAATCCCTACCGCTATTTTTCTCTCGGCCTTCAGCCGACCGAAGACCTTTTTACCTGGCTTGCTAATAATTCGAGCCTCAACGGGGTCTTTCCTCACGGTGCCGGAATTTCCAGGAATTACTACCTGAGATTCCCAAAACCCGATCCGGGCTTGAAATTTTCCTATGCTGTCATCGCCGACTGGGGAGGAATTAAACCCGAAGATCATCCTTCGAACGCTGCGGAAGCTGTAGCGTGTACGGTTGTCGATGATTCGACCCTGTTTTACCAGAGCTCGGTCGATAATGGCGGATCCATCAATCTCGACATCAGCCTGTTCAACTGGGACAGCCAGCCATCAAACATTTATATTGAATCCGATGTCCTTTCCGGCGTGCATAAATTGTCCGGCACTGAAATGGAAGGAACCGGAAGCGGAGATTTTTACTCTACCTACCATGTCGAAATCCCGGCGGACAACCTGCTCACTTCGGCTGGGAACGAATACTGGATCATCGCCGAATATCCCGACAATAATTACGCCAACGATTTTGGAGTTCTCAATCTGGCTGAAAATGATCCGCTGACAGCCTATTTCAGGTACGATCATAAGGTCAGCCCCCAGAATCTTCCCCCGGTCTGCATAATGCAGAAAGCCACTCTAGCGGAAACCGGATGCGGCGTCGTGATCGTTTTCCACGCATTCGATTCATACGATCCCGAAGGTGAAGAGCTGACTTTCGAATGGGATTTCGACGCGGATGGAATTTTCGGTGAAGTTGACGATGACTCATATACGGGACCGCCGGACTTTCCCTCGCATGTGTATTACGAGGACTTTTTCGATAACGTCTGCGTACGTGTGAGCGATCCTGCAGGTAACACGTCGGAATGCTGCGACATATTGCAGGTAGGGCTCTTAACTCATTCGAAAAATATCGATGTCACCATACCTGGAACTCGCGCGGTCGATATCGCAATGGAGAGCGATGAAGCCGATATATATGTCCTGTATGATAACGGTATCCTGCGAAGGTATGACCTGCCCCACTGCTATGTCGATTTCTTCACCTATTCAGTAGAGCCGGATTGTGAGTGGATCGATGTCTCACCCAATGGAAGTTTCATTATAGGGGCAAGAGACCAGGCAATAGTCAACAAATGGAATGAATGGAACTACGATAACTCAGGAATAGAAATTAGCAGCAACACGATAAGTTTCGGACAGGAAGGAAGTTTTATCACTCCAAAAGATGTCTTTGCCATGGGACAAAACGGCAGCCTGAAAAATGACCATGGCTGGCTTCATTACGGTGAAAGTGTTGATACGTACACCACCGCGGTCCAGGCAAGCGGTGAATCGGGAGGCTACATATATTCAGAAGGAAATAGATGGAACTGGCTTGATTTCGCTCCGGCATATGAAAATCCCGGCGTCGAGAATTTATCAGGCGACTGGATTGTCGCGGCTGAATCCGATCAATTGGGAGATTTCCTCTGGATTGTTGAACGGGAAGATGTCGTTGCGGCAAGATTTTTGATTGATACCCAATTGGGCGGGGATGTCGCAGTACTGACATATGCCGGTCAGCATTTCGGTGAATCGCAGGTTCCGACGGATTCCAATGACGGCCTGAACGATCCCTCCGATATTACACGGGATTACCATAACAATATTTATGTACTCGATCATCTCAGCACCGGGGAATACACGATCAAGTCGTTCAAGTACGACGACGATTCGGTTACCGCGCTTGGCTCGTTCGGAAGTTCGAGCGACTGGTTATTGACACCCAGGCGGATTGAGGGTAACGATTTCAACGGGTATGTAGTGATGCTCCATACGGAAGGCGAGCAGGCTATGCTCAGCGTGTTCACGGAGAACGAAACACCCGGATTATAAAGTCTGTATAAGGGGGATTCAGCCCTGGTCTTTATCCTTGAGTTTTTTCTGTAGGTCTGTAACATCTGACCGCAACTGCCAGATCAGTGCAAGTGCCATCAGCCCGAAAACAAAGCCAAGAATGCCTAATATCGTGAATAGATGCATAGGTGTCCTCACGTCGGAATATTTGAATTCCGAATATTAGCATTTTTCGGCTGAATTCGTGATTTATTGAATGTGGCTGTTACCTACTTGCAAAGAATAAATCAATCCGGACGCGGATGCAGCGACTTATCCACTCCCAGTTTCGGCTGCTCACTTTTCGACTTTTCCATCGCGTACGCTATGAACCAGAAAAGCATCCCGACAAGCAGCACACGCCCGGTCGGCTCAAATGCATTGAACGGCAGCGGCTCGAAATTTCCGTGGCCCTGTCCCGATGTGAGAATCTCATTCAATAGATCGTTCATCGTACGTGTCAGCCAGTGACCTGACAAAAAAAGCAATACAGACCACCCGAACCAGATAAGCCCGACAGAAACCACCAGCCTGAATACCGACCTCAGATTCCTCATCAACAGGTGCGATGCGAGAAGGAACAAAACCAGCAGAAAATAGAACATAACCGGACCCATGAACGACGAAAGCCTGTAAACGGCCTCGCCGGACATCCCCGATTCCCGTGTCGATGCATCCGGTACGAGAATTATCGGCGCTCCGGTTATCAGGTGAGGACAGAAAAATCCGTGCATCGCGATCATTGGCGACTTGTACTCTGAAAGCCGCATTGGGATAAACACCGCGTTATATCTTGTCGACAGCGTTGTCTCGCGCTCTTCGCTGATCGCCCCGGGCAAAAATTCGCCCGCTTCAACTTCTTCCTGCACATCGATACCCTCGCTCGACGAGTTGAACTGCAGGCGCACAGGCATCGCGAAGATCAA
>DASWIV010000003.1:0-20023 GCA_036397475.1 bacterium | reverse complement strand
CCAGTCTCCTGAGGAAGCTGTAAACAATCCTCCTGTCTGGATGGAAAGCGGGATACAGGATACTTTCATACAGTATCCGCCAAACGCCGAACAGCTGGATGGTGTCTACGTCTGGCAGATCCAGGCTGAGCCGGCAGCGTATGACCCGACAGTCGAGGTATTCCCGTTGACACCTGTTTTCAGCCAGATATTCACCTTCTGCGTACAGGGAGGCACGTCTCCAATAGAACTCACCGAAGGCAACCTCGAATGGGTACCGGGAAGTCTGCTGTTCGATGGATGCGGAATGCAGGCGGGAACCGTTGTATTCAGCAATGACCTTATAACGAGGATCACTGCTGATTCGATGTTTGAGCTCATACTGGAAAATGGTTCCGGCGACCAGGTCAGTGTCGATTTCGATCCGGCATTAATGGGATTCAGCCAGTGGAATCCGGATCCGTCGTTTGGTCCTGCGGCGATCGATTTTGGATTCAATTTCACACCGGTAGATTTCGTCGGTAACGGCATGAATCCATCCGATATCGAACTCCAGGTTTACTACAACGGTGAACCTGTGATTGAAGGTCTCGATGGCGAATGGTGGGGCGAAAGCCTTTACGCGTCGTTTGTGGTTGACGACAATATCTCAACCATGCCGATCGAATTCCTGTGGCCATGGGACGATCCATGCTGGGAAGCGTGGTTAATGTGGTGGGATCTTAAAACTGAACAGCAGGAAGACTGCAACGACCAGTGGGATGCATTCTGGGATGCCCTGGACGATCTCAATAATGCTGAAGACGCACACGAGGATGCATGGAACGATTACCTGGATGCTTTTGAAGCGGCACTTAAAACGGGTCTCGAACTTGCGGATGCCCAGTCGGATGTCGATGACGCCCAGGCAAAACTTGACTCCTTCATGGAAGATCATGTTTTTGTCGATGGGGTCGGCGGTACTCCCGAATCGGGCAGCAATCATGTCAATTACAGGGGAGTGGACATTTACTTCTCCGGTGTTGAGATGTACCAGAATATATTTAATCTTATCAAGGGCGATATCGACAAACTCGCAGATAAGATTGACCATGCGCAGGAGGTGCTCGATAATGCACAGGCCGCCAGCGATGCCGCCGATGAGGCGCTTGATAATGCATCGGATGCGCTGGATGAGGCGTTGAATAATCACAATGATGCGCAAGATGCTTTCGACGCAGCCTCCGATGCACTGCACGACTGCTGGAAGAGGATGGAGGAAGTCGAGAAGGAAATAGCTTACCTGGAATGGCTTTATGAAGATTGCTTCGGTAAAACAGGTCCCGGCACAGGGACAGGATTAGGCGCAGGTCCGGGAACAGAAGGCGGACCGCAGCCTCCGCCGATCAATGGCGGTGGCGGCGGATCGGATGATGGAACCAGTGGTGGCGGTACAACAGTACCGGGAACAGGTCCGGGTGCTGGTCCGGGAACCGGTGTCGGACCGGGCGGCAACTGCGATAATTGCGGTGACTGCGCCGGACTGCTCGACGCTTACGGGAAAGCGGTACAGGATCTCGCGGATGCTGAGCAGGATCTTGCCGACGCGCAGGATGCAGTCGATGCAGCACAGACGGATGTCGATAACGCGCAGGATGCAGTCGATGCCGCTCAGGATGCATTCGACGACGCGCAGGATAAAATGAACGACGCGCAGTCCGCGCTCGACACATTCATGGAGAAGCACGTGTTCTCCAATTCTGTCGGCGGCACACCGGATTACGGTCCGAATTACGTCAATTACATGGGAGTAGATATCTACTTCAGCGACTATAATACATTCTCTAATATTTTCGACCTCATTAAAGACGACATTAAAGAACTCGCCGATGAGCTTGACGCGGCGGAAAATGAAGCCCAGCAGGCGGCGCTGGATCTCGCGCTCGCTAATGCTGATCTCGCTGTTGCGCAGGCGGCACTCGCCGCGGCGCAGGCGAATCTTGCTAACGCCCAGAACAAGGCAGCGACGGCGACTCTGGCGAAATGGTGGGCTCTTGCCAAATATAAGGCTTGCCTTGCCGCGGTAAATCTCTGCAGAGCGCTTTATGGATGTCCTCCGTTGCCGGATCAAAGCGCTAATGCCGGACAACCTGGCGGACAGCAACCAGGCGCAGGCGGCGGCAATCAGCCCGGCGGCGGTACAGGTACTGGCGGATCTCCTCCCGGTACAGGTACCGGAACAGGAACGGGAACAGGCCCCAACACCGGGGGCGGCGGACAGCAGGACGATGATTGTCCTTGCGGAGACTGCGACGACGCGTGGAATGATTACCTTTCGGCACTGGATATTCTGAATGCACTGCAGGCTAAATTCGATGCTGCCGATAAGCTGAAGAAAGAAGCCGATCAGACTTATGAAGATGCCATGGCGGAATTCAATAAATACCGTGGCGAACTGATCGCGATTGAAGCCAGGCTTGAGCAGATAAAAGCCAATCCGGAGGGCTCTGGATGGACTACTGGCGAATTATTTATCCTGATCAAGCGACAAATTGAGCTGCAGGAGCTTCTTACACTGCTCGAACCGCTTGCGGCTAAAATCGAAGAATTTCACCAGTCGATTATCGATGACTGGAACAGGGCAAAAGACAATCTCGATGCGGCTAAACTCCTTGCAGATTACGCATGGGAAGATTACCTCAGGTGCATGCAGGATTTGAATGACTGCGAAGAATTCTGGGGTTGCCCGCAGACACCGGTTCAGCCACGTCCGCAGCCAAATCCCCCTGGAACAGGCGGGACGTCCGGTGGAACACCGGGTGGCACAGGCGGACCCGGCGATACTGGTGAATTACCGCTTCCTCCAATTCCGCTGCCTCCATTACCGGGAGATCCGGGCGGGTTTGGTCCAATTCCGGGACCGGTCCCCGGACCTGTGATCGGAGGAAATGAGAACGACGATTGTCCATGCGAGGACTGCCTTGAAGAACTTCTCTGGCTGAGACTCTATGAAGAAATCATGGAGGATAAAAGGGATGCGTGGGATGAAGCATTCGATGATGCGCAGGATGCTGAAGATGCTCACCTCGCCGCGCTAATGGATGAACTGGCTGCGCAGGCAGAATCCGATGATTTACAGGATGGGATCGACGACCTACAGAAACAGAAGGACGAATTCATCGATAAGCACGTCTTTGTCAGTGGCATGGGTGGACAAGCGGGCAGCGGTCCGAATTCCACAACGTACAAGGGCGTAACGATTTACTTCACCAGTCCGACTATGTTCTCCAATGTCTTCAACCTGATTAAAAAGGGAATCGACAAACTCGATGCGCAGATGAAGGAAGTTGAAGGCCGCAAGGCTGTGGCTGACGCCAAACTCGCCGCCGCCAAAGCGGCTACCGCTGCGGCACAGGCAGCATTGGCGGCTGCTCGCGCTGCGGAACAGGTAGCGTGGGGGAATTATCTCATCGCTGTCGCCGATTACCTTGGCGCGCTTGCGGATTATAAGGACTGTATCCAGACGCGAGCGGATTGCCTTAAGGCGAATCCGGGTCCATGCGCGGGTGAAAAACTCGAGCCGCCTGGTGGTATCGCTGAGAATGGCAACAATAGCGGCGGCAAGGGCGATGAGGGCAAAGCATATGATCGAGGTTATGTAGCCGGGCGATTCGCTCTTACAATTGATGGAGTATTCGACGAAATCAATGACAATATCGCCGGTGCGGAATCGTTACTCTCTGAATATGAAGCACAGGAAGATCAGTTGAACGCGCAGATCGAAGGCTTGTCGGAAACGATCTCAGGACTATACGATCAGATCCGGGATGATATGTCGGAATACGCCGAACTCCAGGATCAGTTCCTGAAAATTATGGAGACACTTCCGGACGGCTCCGCGATGATCTGGTCCGATTACAACACCCACGATCCCGGCATGACAGTAATGGAGATCGGCAATTTTGACATTGTGGACCTTGGTGCCGGTGATGTGATTCAAACGTGGGCACGCCAGCAGATCAACCAGATCACATCTTATATCGACGGATCGGTGGTCTATGAAGCTAATATTGCCGAATCGATGGATTACACGTCGGATATCATGGACCAGATCCATGATTTGAAATCGGAGCTGGTCGATGTCAGGATGGAAAACGCTTCACTCCGTGGATTACTTGGAAGCGAAGCCGGCAGGCTGGATTATTACACTGACCTGTTGACCCCAAGGATCGATACTCTTCAGGGATTTGAAGAAGAAGAATCTTCGTTGATCGCGTCGATCAGGGAAGCTGATAGTGAATAATGTGCTTTTTTCAATATTGAGTGTTTGACGCCGGTGCGCCGCGGATGAAAATCCCGGCGCATCGGCATTGATATATATTTTAAAACGTTTTAAAGTTAGGGTGCCTGCGATGGGGACCCTGGCTTACGGGGAGAAAATAGTCTATGCGACACTCTTACCGATTTCTGGGCACTGTCGTCCTGATGTTTCTTTTATATATCGTATGCGTTTCACCAGTCATGGCGGAAAATGGCGAAGATTCTGTCGCGACAATTATCCATCCTCCCGCCGACTCTCCGGTAGCCCCACTCGACACACTCATAATTGTTGAACTTGATCCGGATTATACCGGCGAGGATTTTTTCTACCTCCTGGATCTGGACGATGTCGAGGTCACTCCCCGCTGGGATCCCGATGCCCTCACGCTGAGCTATTTTCCGCCACGAATGCTGATGCCGGGAACTCACACTCTGAAAGTCTACCTGAGTGTTGTTGGCGGAGTAAGCGGCCAGCTTGTCGCGGAAAGGACGTTTTCGGTCCAGGGATTCTCAGCGCCGGCTGAAACGCAATCGACCGACATGTTCAATCTCGGTTCGCAGACTGAGCAGACACATCCGACATACCAGTCGCCTGTCATTTCTCCGCAAACCACACAGGATACCTTCCGGCTGACTGGACGGGTTACACTCAATTCACAGTTCACCGATATTGAAGGGGTCGGAGCGGAATACAGGCAGGAGCCGGATAACACCACCGTTCTCGATGTCAACGGCCGGGGATACGATGAAAATGGAATTTACAGCCTTCGCCTTTATATGACTACCGACGAGACACAGTTCCAGCAGCCTCGCAACCGTTACTTATTCGGCCTCGAATCGGATAATTTCGGGCTTTCTATAGGAGACAACACGCCTCGCTATAACGAACACACGGTTTACGGCCTGCGCCTGCGTGGTATGTCGGGATGGGGGTCAATTGGTGCGATTACGGTTCATCTCGCACAAGGGCAGGCGAGGCGAGGAACCTCTACACGGTACAATCTGGATGGCGGAATTATGAGCAGGGGTCTTGGTGAACGCGAACTGTGGACCGCCAGAGCTGTCCTGTGGGAAGGCGAACCGTTCGAGCTTGGTCTTACATACCTGGATGGCTCCGAGTCAGGATCCGACGATCCGCTTGTCGGCGATCCGGGTGACAACGAAGTTCGATCACTCGATTTCCTGTGGCGGTTCGATCCTCAAAACTACGGAACACTTCGGGGCAGCTGGACGGAATCGGATTTTAATTATGACGACCCCGCGGAAACGGATGTCGATGGCGCTGAGGCCGGATTGCTTGAGGCGACATATTCCCCGTTTGATGGCCACACTTTTGTCGGACGATATGAACTGATCGAGCCCGGATTCATCAGTCTCGGACGGTCGAACACTCAGCAGGACAGGGAATCGTGGAAAATTGAGGACCGGCTTAATATCGATCGCGGGAAAATTACCGGACGCCTGTTCTACGAGACGTTCAGCAATAATGTGAACGGACAGCTTACGAACACTACCACTACCGATCGAATTGGCGGGATGATCAGGTACAGGCTGGCCAGAACCGGACCCACCTTCACCGTCGGTTACTCAACGCAGGACCGCTCAAACGATGTGCTGATGGGAGAAGCGGGACGTATCGACGATTCGATGAGTATTTTCAATCTTGGACTCGGACACACGTTCGATTTCTGGAATGGAAGCCATACCGCCCAAATCGACTGGCGACAAACGTCGAGAGACAGTTCGGTAAGCCCGATCTCTGACACGGAATCCGACATGATAACGTTCCGGCTGATCTCCAGGTGGCGAAATGGGTTCATGCTGAATCTGCAATACGGGAATACGCAGAATGACTATCCCGGGCGGGAACAGTCGTCTGAAATAGACAGGATCTCCGGGACACTCTCATACACTCCTTCTGATACTGGATACACTTTGTATACCCGGTACGAGATGATGGATTCCAGCGGGGACGCGTCGTCATTTAATTCGGAACGTGAGACTGTCGAACTTGGAATGAAATGGCAGCTTGGACAGGATATGTCCCTTGAAGCCTCTCTTATGCTGGTTGATTTCGACGATCAATCCGATAACGCACGCGATTTCGAGGAACATACTTTCAGAATAATATTAATCCATCTTTTGAATTAAAAACCGACGAACCCGCCTTTCTGGCGGGTTCGAAGTCTGTGGTTGATGCAAGTCTTTATTCCGGCGATACCCGGTCCATTATCAGCGATCGATCATGGATCAAAATCGATAGCTGAAATATTAAAGGCCGGATCTTCAAGAGCTCGGATTATGTGGAGCTCCACATACCCACTATCAACCCGTCGGGATCTTTAAAAGCCCCGTAGTATCCGAAATCCCCTCCCAGATGCTGTTTCTGTACAACTACGGAACCTCCCAGTTCCTCTGCTTTTTTCAGTAAGGGCTCCATGTCTTCAACCGTCACCGTGACGCTTAGCAGCACATCGTCGGTACTGTCGAGTTTCTTCAACCCGCCTGTCGGAAGTTCACCGGTGTCGATCAGCGCGTAGTCGTAGCCCTCGAGCTCATTGAATTTCCATCCGAACATGTCGGAGTAGAATCCAATGGCTTTTTTCATGTCGGTTGTGAATAGTTCGAAATGTCCTACAGGATTTGGCATGGCGTCCTCCTAGCTCTGGCACCAGAGCCCGACTGCATTGCCGTCCAGGTCGGCGAACATACCCATGTAACCGTGCTCATCGCTGATTTTCTTTTTCTCGACCAGGATTTTCCCCCCGAGGTCCTCCGCCTTTTTAAGGCTGGCATCGATATCGTCGACATTTACATAAAACGTAATGAACGGTTTCATGTGTTTCATGGCCGCGTAAATTCCGCCACCGGGACCATCGCCGGTCGAAATCAATCCGTACGGCATCTCGGGGGAGTCCTTAATTTCCCATCCGAATAAATCCCCATAAAAACTCTTCCCTTTTTCAAAATCGCTTACCGCGAATTCGAAATGAACTACTGGATTTGGCATGTCAATTTCTCCTCTGAAATTAAACTTAATTTTTATTTCTGGCCCGAAAGCCCGATATTGTTTCCATCCGGATCGGAAAATATCGCGAAGTATCCGTAGTGGTCGCTGATCTTCGTTTTCTCAACGATGACCTTGCCGCCAAGTTCGACAGCATCGCCAAGGCGTCTTTCGATATCGTCAGTCTGTACGTAGAACATTGCGTAGGGAGGGATATTGCCGGGGACCTTGAATAATCCGCAAAAGGGCGGACGTTCGGATTTCAGGATCGAATACTCTATTCCACCTACATCTTCAATTTCCCAGTCGAATAATCCGGCGTACCATTTTTTTGCCTTTTCCAGGTCGGTAATTCCTACCTCGAAATGTCCAAGGTGCTCTCTTCCCGGCTCATTTTCAGCCGGAGGCTGCCGGTCAGCGCTTTCAGGACCCTGGAATAATCCCAGGATATTCCCGTCGAAATCCGAGATGAGTGCCATCGATCCGACATTCTCATCGATCTGATATTTCGGCATCTCTATATTCCAGCCAAGCCCGGAAGCTTTCCGGAGCATGGAATCGATATCAGCAACATCGAGGTACAAAGTTACACCGGTATCCTGCCCTTCACGGGGAGTGCCGAGTCCGCCACCAGGCACATGTCCGGTTTTAATTATTGTGTAACCCATCTCAGGGATATGGTGCATCTCCCAGCCGAACAGGTTAGAGTAAAAGCCGCTGATCCTGTCAGGGTCATTTGTCATAAACTCGAAATGGGTCAGCGGATTCGGCATCGTAATTTTCTCCAGTCAAAATCGTCCGGCGAATATACTATACAAATTTTACGTTGTCAAGATTTATTTCCGGATTGAACCAAATTATAACATTAAAAAATCGGCTGGTGTCAGCAGCCGATTAATTTGATCGTATTCCAGGACGGTTGCTAAAGTCTTGCGGGAGGAATTTCATCTTCCAGTCCCGGCTCAAGCTCTATCGCGTCATGGTAAACAACTCTGGCATCGTCAAGGCGTCCGATATCCCAGAGCAGTTCTGCGAGTTTCATCCTGTAAAGCGGCTCGTCGGGATTCATATTTATGGCGTTCTGGTAAGCTTCGATCGCCAGGTCCCACGCGCTGTTCGACGCCTGTACATCGCCGAGCGTGATGTAGTAGTCCGGAACCTCTCCGTTCAGATTAACTGCCCTCATAGCCGCGTCGAAAGCTTCACCTGGCATCCCCTTATTCAGGTAGATTTTCGCAAGGACATTAGCTACTTCCGCCACCTGCTGATCGTCGGGATGATTCAGCAGTTCCTGTTCCAGCTGATCGATAGCTTCGTCGACCCTGTCTTCCTGGAGATAGATCATCCCGAGATTGTAGTGGACATAAACCTGCTGTGGGTCAGATTCCGCGGCGCGGGTCGCGTATATTTCCGCGGATTCAATATTCCCTATATGCCGGTACGCCATACTCAGGTTATAAAGCGCCTTGGTGTGTTCCGGGGACCACTCGACAACCCGGGTCAGAAGTTCAACCGCCATTTCATTGTCGGACGTGATGAGAGCCATTCTTCCCTGATTGTAAGTAGAGTCGATTAATTCCTGGGTGACTTCTTCAGTATCCGGCTCTATGCCATCCTCGGTGGGAACGGTGGATTCAGATCCGGTAATATTCGCGGGAGGAGGCGCGCCGGAAAGAACGGGAATTCTCTGGAATTCGAACGGCTGCTCCGGCTCGTCCGACTTCGCGGTAAGCTCCCTGCTGCACGAGATTACACTGCCGACAATCGCCAGTGCAATTATGGAAATTATTATCCTTGATATCATTTTCATCCTGTGATGATAGCACACATTTGGTTTCATTAAGACTTATTAGTATCCCGTCCAGCGGTAATATCCTAAACGGCGGAGAGCGGGATTCCATTCACTTAATTTCGGATCTGGAAAATGAATCTAACCGGCACTTGTCATATTGACGCAATTTCCAGTGTCTGGATCGATGCCCAGAAATCATCGACCAGCTCTCTCTTATCCATATCTGCCGGGATCGACATGACAAACTCGTAAGCGTTCCCGCCAACATTGAATGTCACAGTCATTGTGTGCCAGAGAGTCGCCGCCGCTCCTTCACCATGAGTGTTTTCATATATTCTGACGGTGGCCTGTATTGATTCAGCGCTCGCCCATGGCAATGTCATCTGGTCCTGGCTTTGCATTTCAAGCATTTGCGGATTCAGAGCCCATAATCCCTCCGGAACCGGATACCCCGGCATTTCCGAATTCATTCCGGGATCGAAAAGCCCTTCCACACCCTTGAATCTCCAGTGCTTGGTGCGGTCGTACATTCCCCCGGCTTCATTTTTTGTCGCGGTGATGGGTGGAAACAACCAGTGCTCATCTACACGTCCTTTTTGCTGGCGGGTCCATGTCGACCAGTCGGAGCCTTCGCATTCAGCGGTCCACGGGTCATTCAGGACTATGTGAATCCCGTATTTATCCATGGAGATTTCCGAACCCGGCTCCGGTGGTTTTTCGCCGGAGCAGGAGGTGATCAGCAAAGGGCAAACGGTAACTACTAAAAATAATTGAAAGCTGATGAGTCTCATCTGTATCCTCCTGAAGAGATCGCCTGGCAATATATTACCAGAATCAGGAGTACGGGATGAGATTCATCAGCAGGAAATTTCAAATTGTCGATCCAGGGTCCTACGAGACAATTCCCTGCATTATGGAAATAAACAGGTTCACAAGCACAAGGAAAATTACCGAATACAAGGGTATAAACACAACCTTCGAGTATTCAAACGGCATGAATAACCATGTCGATACCTTGCGTTCCCTGAGTTTATCAAGAAGAGGCCTGTCCTCGTCTTTGATCTTCATTAATTCCAGA
Source organism: bacterium (assembly GCA_036397475.1). Taxonomy (GTDB): domain Bacteria; phylum JAJVIF01; class JAJVIF01; order JAPKYR01; family JAPKYR01; genus DASWIV01. The sequence continues at coordinate 9,868 of DASWIV010000003.1, read as the reverse complement.
CCGACCATAAAGGCGATCGCGGGAAATACGAACAGGAACAGCATCTCGTGCAGCTGGTAGTTGCCAGTGAATCCGTACGCTATCGGAAGCTGGACCAGCCCAAAGAAGATCGAGATTATGGAATACCCGAATAAAAGGTACGCCCAGATCCGGTTATTGCCGTAGCCTTTCCCGGAAAGCTCCTGAATGATCTCCTTATCCTGATCCGAGATCTGCCTGGTATTGAGCCTGATTGTCGCAATTATCAATCCTACGATCGACAGGCAGTTCGATAAACCGATCAGTGCGAGAGTCTTCACTTTAGTACGCAGTTCCGCGAAGGCGATCCAGCCGGCTATAATCGAGGCGAGAATGGAGCACAATACAAGGAAAAACAGTCCCGTGATCACAGGATGGTTAACCACAAACGTGCTGAATAATGCCGTGAATGGGGCGCGCCTCCTGATCCACAGGTCTTCGGTCAGAAATTTCGATGGCGCGTCGATCGTGATCAGGCTGTACCTGACCTCGTTCGTGTCGCCTTTCATAAACTTACTCAAGCCGCCGGGAGTATCAATGTATCCCTGGAAATAAGACGTCTCGATATAATTCTGAAGATCGTCATAAATTCTGGGCGATACATGTCCGACAAGCATAATATTCGCGGGAACTCTTTCACTTCCGTACACACTGGTAGGGATCAATGGAAAATAAATGTCCCGGGTCGGGAATGTTACGAAAACTCCCCTGTCAGAATCCGGTGGATCAGGTGGATTGGAGGTCGTGGTTCCGCCCCATCTCCATCCACCCGTATAGTCCGGAGGCTCATTATCCCTCGCTTCAAAAGCCGCCGCTATGTCTTCGTCCCAACTCCATCCACCCGTATAGTCCGGAGGCTCATTTTCAGACAGCCACGACACCACGAATGAAAAATCCTCTCCAATATATTCGTCGAGTACATGGAAGACGTTCGCATCTACTTTAAGTCCCTTACCTTCCAGGTAATCGAGTAAAGCATCGCTGGTTTCAGTAGTTACCAGCTCGGATGTCACACCATGTTTTTCGACATGCTCGTAAACGGTAATGTCTTCCCGATAATCTGGAGCGGCTTCATTTGCGCCACCACCCATTGAGAACATTGAATACTGGTAGTTCCGGCCGTACCTGGGTGTAATAAATGGCACAGTGTAGATCTGGGTGGCTAACAAAAAGTGATTGAGGCCTCTCAACTGAGATTTACATGCCGTGGATAAATTCTGTCCCCTGAAATTCGGAACATTTTCAAAGACATCGATTACCACCCGGTCGGGCGGGGCGGGAAGGGGGAATATCCATACCTGGTTTTTGTTTCCGGAACCGTCGACACCGATACTCAGGATCATTTTCTGCATCCCGTTCTCCCAGTTTATATACGCGTTCTGGTGCTGTTCGGTCGAATAGTTCCAGCTCTCGGCATATGGGTCATATTCGATGACCATACCGTCGGCGAATGTCGGGGTAGAGTTAAAAATGAAAAACAGCGGAATAAGGGTGGCTAGCAGTAAGGGAAACCTAGACACGGGACTTCTTCGGGCGTCCTTATCGGTTCGCATTTTAGGCCTGCCTCCTGTGGCGACTGATGAATGCCTACTGTGTAAAACTGAAATTAAGAGAATTGTGCGTTGAAAAAAGTTCAGGAAGGCTTTGGAGGGAGCTTATTCTTAAGCGATTCGACTTTTTTCACCGCACCGATTTTTTCATAATATTTAATCGCGTCTGAAAATCTTCTTTCAGCATTCGTATAATCGCCACACGCTGCATAGTATTCCCCAAATGCCTGGTCAACAGTCGCTGTCTCGGATTCAAGTCCCTGCGTGCGAGCTATCTCCTCCGCCTTACTCAGGTGCTCAAAACCTTTATCGGGATTACCATTTGACAGTTCTATCTTACATAAAATTCTATGGCATGAAATCAGGATGGTGTGCATATTATGACGCTCTGCCAGGTCCAGGGCTCTCATGATGAATTTCTCACCTTCATCGAACCTGCCGGCTGAAACCAGGTTATCTCCCTGCGCCATCAGTCCGCCAGCCAGCTGAATTATCACCTGACTTTTCTCGCTGATACTTATCGACTCGTTCAATGCCTTCTCAGCCCGGTCATATTTTTCCAGGCCCGCGAGTGATAGCCCGTTTACCGCGTAGCAATAACCTAACTGGTCTTCCCGATCCCATTCTATACCAATACTGATGGCTTTTGCCGACAGAGATTCAGCCTCTTCGAATTCCGCTAATGTCAGATAGGTATAGGCAAGATTCGCAAGGCCATTTATAAGGATTCCTTTATTTTCACAGTTCTCCGCGGCCTTGATGCTTTTCTCCATCATCTCCATTCCCGGCTCATAATCCCCGCGAGTGAAATGCACAATGGCAATATTATTGTAATCATATGGAAGCAGGTTGTGGTCCTGTGTGTCTTCATTTATTTTAAGCGACTTGGTGAAATACTCCTCGGCTTCATCCATGCTCCCGTAATTGAATGCCATCATACCCAAGGTTGTATAAATCTGGGCGATCCTCGCTACCGCACCTTCCCCTTTCTCAATCTCCAATGCGATTTTAAGCGATTTCCTGGCTTCCTCTATATCTCCTTTTTTGGAGAGTATAAATCCCAGCTTTCTATGTCCATTGGCGAGCCATTCTTCAATCGATGCAAGTTCCGCAAGCTCAATAACGCGTTTGTACATTTCGATTGCATTAGAAAATCTTCCACGCTCGGTCAGAAAATCCCCGTAGGAATCGAAAGACGATATTTCACTTCTGCGGGATACAGCCCTGGCGAATAGGACCTCGGCATCCGTGAATTTTCCCTCTGACTCCAGTCTTACAGCCATCTTCACCAGTTCTTTGGGATCGATGCTGTTCTCTATCTTGATCTCATCGACATTCGTAACCTGAACTTCCTCCTTGCTGAAAGTCGGTGCCAGATGCTTTGCCCGGTTTCCGAATTCATGGTCCCTCAGCCATTGTCCCAGGTACCGTCGAATGTACCCGGTGAATTCATCTGAAGTGTCGAATGTGTGGTAAAAATTTTCCTTTGTCTCATCGAGCATGCGGCGGAAATCGATCACGTTCTGGAGCTGCTGGTCGGGAACGGCGAGTTTTTCTTCGGGAACCGACTGGAAGAAGATCATGATCTGTTTGAGCGGGATATCCGGGTCCTGAATAAGTTTCTGCGCGAAATAATATTCTTCCTCGGTCGCCGATGTATATACGCTCTCGCCGCTTGGAAACGGCTCCGACCCCCACCTGTCCCGTAGCAGCAGGATAAAATAATCGCATAATCTGATGTCTTTATTGATAAATTCCTGCGGACGCCCCATGCCTCCAAGGCTGTCTTTCCATCCCATGGGAAGGAATTGCACGCCACGGTAATGCGCTTCCATGCTGTTATATTCATGGATAGTTTTCGCGAATAATTCCCTCTGTTCTTCAAGCCCGGAGGGTGATGCGATGAAGATCCTGTATGCCTTTAAGTCTGCAGGCACTAACTCAGTCCTTGTCCCATGCTGATGTTCAGATTATAGCAAATAATTATTTTTTGCGGGATTCGAGTTCCGCCATGCCGTCAAGTGCATCCTGATATTCCGGATCCAGCCTCAATGCCCTTTCCCAGTATTCCCGCGCCCTCCGGCGATCCCCTGAATAATAGAACGCCCATCCGTAGTTTGTAATTGAGAGCACAAATTCAGGCTCGATCTGAAGCGCCATCGCATAATCGGACATAGCGTCATCATACCGCTCCATTGCCGCGAAGAGCGTACCACGGTTATTCCAGGGATAGGGATTATCCGGGCATAATTCGATTGATCTGTTGAACGATTCCATTGCGGTGTCAAAATCCTCCAGAGATTTGAACAGGAGTCCGAGATTATCGTGCGGGGCGCAGTTATCCGGATCGAGCTCGATGGATTTATCGAGATCGCTCATCGCGAAGACAGGCTGGTCCATTTCGTAATAGGTAAGACCGCGATAATTATATGCATCGGAGCTGGCCGGATCGTGGCTGATGGCTTTGTCAAACATGGCAATTGCGGATTCATAATCCCCGGCATCGAGGTATTCAGCGCCATGATTAATATCGTCGTCAGCGTAACTTTTGTCGGAGCATGAGGTGGCAGGAAGGATCAGGATGATCTGGATAAGAAAGATGCAGGCATTTCGGACTGATACTCGCATATGAAGGGCAAAGCTGGCGGAGGTGGAGGGATTCGAACCCCCGGTACCTGACGGTACAACGGTTTTCAAGACCGTCGCCTTCAACCACTCGGCCACACCTCCGCGAGAATCAAGCGGCAAGGGATTATACCATCAGTAGGCGGGATGCGGAACAGGGGATGTGTTGCAAGGGCAGGCGTTACATCAGACAGTGGAATCGCCTGTAGGCGCGCAGGGCGGTTTCCTGGAGCAGGTCGGGGATGTCGTCCGTCGGGCAGCCTTTGGATTTTACTGGGCGACGCAAGCGTCGCCCCTACTAATTTGGAACATTCCTATAGGGGCGAGGCTTGCCCTCCTTGGTCCCTTTCGGACACATTTTAAGGATTTTCTAGGGGGGTACAGAAAAATCAGGAATTTTTAGAAAAAAGTGGGATTAGTCAGGAAAAACAGGGGTGATTTGCCATAGCCAATAGGTGAGGGGAAGTTACTGCAGAGAGACACTGCTTTTGAGGTATTACGGGAAAATGCTGAGTAGTGCCGGTTAGGAATGGTAGGATCCCGGAGAAATTCGGGATCTTGCTGTGTTTATTTGATGCAATACCGGAGAAATATTATACATTGAATCGGTTACTAAACCCAGGGACGAGTTTTATAGCCGGAAATTAGGAACACGCATATTATTCTGAAATTAGATATAGTCTTTCAAGGCTTAATAATATCTGATACTTAATTATTGGATCCTTATCTTGCATTTCTCGTAATTTTAAATACTCAATAGCCTGCCTTGATTCTTTTTTGCAATACCCTAAAGCCTGTATTGCTAATATATTTAACGGAATTTCTTCATAGTATCGATTATTATCCTTACTTGCTATTGAAATTATTTCCTCAATTAAAATGTCTGGTGCTGACCTGCTCCCCGAAATTCGGGGATAAGATAGTCAATTTATTCAGGGGACGGTTATTCCGGAATATAGAAATCGGACAAAGGTCTGATTACTGACTCATCGAAATATTCATCCGGATCAGCCAGCATTTCGTCGGAAAGGAGGACTATTTTGTAACCGTCATGAATAAAGCCATCCGGCCATAGTTCTTCCTTTAAATTATTCCTGTTATAAAGATCGAATCCGTCGTCAGTGATCGTGAATTCAATTGATACCGGATACCCCATTGGCTCCTGTCGATCGAAATCAAAATAAAGTATATTTTCAGCTGGAATTACCCCACATTCAAAATATGAGGATTTTCCAGAATTGATCAGGCTCGACGCATATTCCAGAAATTCATCAACCAGAAAATAATTTGACCCAAGAATATCCTTAAAAGTTGATGGCAATTTTTGTTGAGCAGCAACATACCGTGGCGCTAGATCTCTTATATGCCATAGTAATCCATCCATCATGACTCCCCACTCTGTAGGCGGAAATTCAACCTTTCTTCGCTCAAATGCTGAAAGATTCTCCTGAGGCATTGAATTTAGACCATTCTGGATAGCTTCAAAATTATTTATGGTTTCCGATTCCGCTTCTGAAAATCCAATATTGGGTCCCGGAACCATCTTACAGCTTAAGCCGCCTAATTCTTCAAGCAGAATTACATCGGATCCCGAGGGCTCACCCGAACCAAGGATATGCACCGGATCGCCAGAACCAGGATCAATTATCCAGACAGGGATTAAACCAGAGCTAATCGCTTTGGATAATGAGATATCTTTCTGATCTTTTCCCGATTTCATCCACTGAAATGCTGCTCTAAACAGAATTGTATTTCTGGAAGTATAGGTCCTGTACTCGTCTTGTTGAATGTAGTTTTCTTCCCTGGTTATCAGGTCTGAAGATTTCGAGTCTTCCGGAGAGATTTTTGCACTGGGTGAATCACCCAAAGTGTTACATCCAAAGCTCAGAACAAACAACCCAATTGAAATCGATTTGATTAGTCTTGCGATCATTTTATTTCCTCCTATTTCAGTTGCAGTACTGGCATTCCTCCTCGCAGATCCAAACAGCTTCAACAAGGGGTACTTGAGTAAATGCGCAACAATCGAATGGCACCTGATCCAGATAACATGATTGGCCTCCCAGCAAGGCACAATAGTCCCGAGTAACTTTTGCTGGGGTATTTCCGCAATCGTCTCCTTCATATTGAGAATCATCTTTACAGTGCAATGCATAAATTGTAATCCAGCACCCGTATTCGCATGAGTTTGAACCATTTTGACATTCACTGCAATAAGTAGTATATCCAGTTGCAAATCCAAATGATAGAAATGTGCTGGTACATATAATCCCAGCGTTAGCGGGGCCAATACCATGATCTTTCGGTACCGAAATACCAATCAGGCTAAATAATACCAAAATCTGAACAACTCTAATTGAAGTCGAATTATAAAGCGGATTCATCATGCCAATTACCTCCTAGGGAATTATCTTTTGAAATCTAACATAAAATAAAAAAAAGTCAAGTGATATTGTGACTTACCCCCTGTTTTAGGACCACCTGGAGTTTTGGGTTTTCCAGGCAATCGGTATTACCCCGGGTGCCCGCTCATAAAGTGTGACATCTCTTCTCTGTTCAATAACGGTCCGCGCTGGGTGCCATCTAGTAAAATGTACTCATTTTAGTAGAGGCATTACAAACTCCACTCTACAAGTATTCAAATCTTCAAATTCTCACTACATATTGTAACATGCGAGTGACCACCAGTCAGCCAAAACGATGCACTCGACCACTCCCACTCCACTGCAGATTCGACCAGTCCACGACGCACAGGATTATTATGAATGTATTCTATTTGGGTACGAATCCTGTCTGGGGAAAAATAGTTCCTATCGTATCCGCGACCGTCCTGGCAAAATCGATATTTTGGACGCGCTTTTCCCGTCTCCATTTTGCTAAGTGCCGCAAGTCCATTCGCCCGACAATATTTCAAAATTCGACGAGCCCCAGACTGTTTCACATACTGAAGAATAGCGGAAATCGAGTAATCTTTACGGCGAGGATAGATGAGCACATGGATGTGTTCAGGCATGAATACGTACGCCCATACATCGAAATCGAATTTCTCTGAGGCCGTATTGATCGAGTCGGCGAGAGTTTGTCGTGCGAAATTCCCCGTGAGGAATGGCTGTTGTCTGTAACATGAGAACGTGAGTTCGTGAGCGTGGCCCTCGACATTGTACGAGACGGGTTTTGTACGTTTAGATTTTCGTATGTGCGGACCGTCCATTAGTCTATTGCACTTTATGCCTCTACTAAAATGAGTACATTTTACTAGAGGGCACCCGGCATGGTCACGGGAATATTTTACCATGGAATTATGGGATGGGGTTCAGGTACAGGGCGATGTCCGGGCTGACGCCGTGGACTTCTGAATGGGTAGTGAGGGAGTTTCGCGGTCGCGGTCAAAATGCGTGATAGTCCGCCGCGGCGGACGCGTTCCGGTGTGGTTGCCAGGGCAACTGGTATGTTCGCAGATTTGAATTATGGAATATCTCAAAAAGAGAAATCAGACGTTGTACTTTTCGGAGTCCTCGAAGTCGAACTCTTCGCCGCCCTCGTCGCCAGTCAGCAGGATAACGCCAATGCGCTCCGTACAGATGACTTCCTCGCCCTCGAAGCAGTAAATCGCGTCGAGAACCCCGTCGGCGGGGGATTCGAGTTCGACAGCGCTCTTGTTAACCTCGAGCTCCACTATAGCTTCGCCGTAACTTACCGGGTCGCCTTCGTTCTTGAGCCAGTTCGTGATCTGAACGTCGTCAATACCGTCGGAGAATTCCGGGACTATTATGTCTACATACTGGGCCATGGTTTTATCCTCATCCTTCAGTTGCTCAATAGTAATATCCATAGAATGTGGAATACCTTACTCAATATTGAGTAAAGAAATTCTGATTACAGGATGCGATATGTTCCGCCGCGGCGGACGCGCTACGGCGGTTGGAAGGATGGCTAGGTTGCAGTGGATTGGACAGGCTGAAGCGCTCGCTTCTCGCCGTTGCCGGAAATTTCAGTTGTCGCCGGTTCTAATTCAACAAGCGGCAGGCCCATGGCGAGCCGCATACTGGTGACTGATACTTCGAGCATTTCCTTTTCAGGCTCGAGTGCAGTGATTTTCTGGAAGAGCATTCCGGGATAGGTGAGGACTTTCATGAACGTGGAATCTTTTTTGAGGAATGCGGTGAAACGAATGAACTCATAGCCGAACGACGCTATCACGGGCAGGAAAATGATATGCATGACAAACCTGTATTTGATCATAATGGCAAGTGACGGATCGCCGAAAAGCCAGAATGTGATCAGAGGGAATGTCATCGCGAAAACAAGGCTGAACAGGATGACGGCGAACAGGAAGCTGGTTCCGCATCGCGGATGAAAGGTCGGGTATGTGGCGATATCGTCGACGCTCATGTCGCTGCCGCCTTCATAGGCATTGATGGTTTTGTGTTCGGCGCCGTGGTACTGGAAGACCCGGAAAATCTCTTTGAGTGCCGTGCGGATAATCAGCATATAGCCGACGAGGACAATTACCTTCATCAGGCCTTCAAGGAGCGAGTACTTGATGGAGTAATTGAGCAGTTCAGGTGTCGACATGACTATCCCGTCCGGAACCCCACCCTTGAATAATTGAGCTAGTGTGAATGTAGAGTCGCCGGCAGCGCCGGAGAGCATGAGGATCAGGTTAGCGAACAGGACCGGTATGTATTTGAATACCGACAGGGCAATCGCGATGCTGACGCCCATAAGGATGTATTCCATGACCGGATTTTTGGGTTTCGCGTCCGGATCGGCGACTTCTCCGGAATACATCAGTGCCTTATATCCAAGTCCCATTGCGTCGATCAGAATGAATATCCCACGGAGGAACGGAGTTTTGTACCAGAGGTTCTTTTTGGCTTCCTCGGTCCCTTCGCGAATTACAGAATGGACAATTTCGCCCGAAGGTGCCCGGCACGCCGCTACTGTCCGCTCGGGACCTTTCATCATTACGCCTTCGATTATAGCCTGGCCGCCATAGAGCGCGGTCTGCTTTTCACGTTCGGCGATATCGTCGGCGGCATTTTCAGCGGCGACGATAATGTGAAGAGGCCTGGTCAGAATGTATCTTAATGTACTTTTTACCATGGTTAATAATCGCATGACACTAATATACCTTATTTTCGCTTATTTGAGGACAAAAAAAACCATCAGGTTCACTGATGGTATATTAATCTCTGATAAATGCAGGCGATCATGAATCGCTGCCGGGCTTGTACTCTCCCTTGGAGTGAGCATATCGCCTCTTGAAGCGCTCGACACGTCCGGCGGTGTCAACGATCTTTTTCTTACCGGTAAAGAACGGGTGGCACATGTTGCATAGCTCAACACGCAGATCCTTAGAAGTGCTCCCTACCTGGAAAGTGTTACCGCAAGCGCATGTTACGGTCGCGAGATGGTATTGGGGATGTATTCCTTTTTTCATTGTTCTGTCCTTTGGCGCTCCGATTCCGACCGGAGACGCGACCGGAGAATGTACCACATGATCGGGGGTTGCGCAAGGGGGGGGACATTTCTATGTAGCAGCAACGTGAGAATGTCCCCTTCGGGCTAAATAGAAATGTCCCCTTTAAGATGTGGGGATGAAGAAGGAGACGTTAACATTGAGCGCAAAGGAGCGTGATCGGCTACGGCTGATCCACGAAGTGGGGCGTAGG
>DASWIV010000002.1:0-4750 GCA_036397475.1 bacterium | reverse complement strand
CGCTCCTCCGATCTCGGCGCCCGATGTACCAATATTCAAATTCGCTATGCCACAGTCGGACCCTGAATGAGCGAGGAATTTTTCTCCTGACACCAGATTTGTCGTGAAGCATGATGACGAGAGTCCCTGGACCACACCGTTCTGAAGCTCGATTGCATGATCGATGCCTGAGCATTTTATGGCATACAGGATCGGGGCGAAAGTTTCTTCCTGGACAATATCCCAGTTATTTTCAACCTGGGCGATGCATGGCTTGACGTAGTAGCCTCCCTCGAATCCATCAACGACGACCGGGTCTCCTCCATAAATTATCTTCCCGCCGGATTTTTTAATCTGTCCTATCGCCGCCTGCATCACTACCACAGCTTCCTCGTTTACCATGGGACCCATTAATGTTCCATCGGCAAGAGGATCGCCTATTGGAACCGTTTCATATGCCTTAACAAGCCGCCGGATAATTTCGTCGTAAATTTTTTCATGGAGAATTATTCTCCTGGTGGACGTGCATCTCTGCCCGGCTGTACCAACGGCGCCAAATACAATCGCTCGTAATGCAAGCTCAATGTTCGAATCGTCCATTACGATTACAGCGTTGTTGCCGCCAAGTTCGAGAATGGTGCGCCCCAGCCTTTTTCCTACAACCTCCCCTATCCTGTATCCCATTTCACAGGAGCCTGTCGCGCTGACAAGCGGAATCCGTTTATCGTTGATGAGTTTTTCGCCGATAGTGCTTCCGCGTCCGATGACCAGATTGAAAATTCCTTCTAATCCGTTCTTCTTCATCACGTCATTACAGATATGCTGAACCGCGATCGCGGTCAGGGGAGTTTCACTCGACGGTTTCCAGAGCATCGTGTCGCCGCAAACCGCCGCAAGAGCCGCATTCCATGCCCATACCGCCACGGGAAAATTAAACGCCGAGATAATCCCGATCGTGCCGAGCGGATGCCACTGTTCATACATCCGGTGTCCCGGACGTTCCGAATGCATCGTTAGTCCGTAGAGCTGCCTGGATAGCCCGACCGAGAAGTCACAGATATCGATCATTTCCTGCACTTCGCCGATACCTTCGGGAAGAATTTTTCCCATCTCGAGCGTTACAAGCCGTCCAAGTTCCTCTTTTTTATCTCGCAGGGCATTACCGAGCTGCCTGACTATCTCGCCGCGTTTGGGAGCGGGAATCATTCGCCAGGTTTTGAAGGCATCCAGTGCTTTCTGCATTATCAAGTCGTAATCGTTATCCCCGGCCATTTTAACTGTAGCGAGTTTTGAGCCATCGATCGGTGTGTAGACGTCCAGGTCTCCACCGGACGGGTTCCCTATCCAGTCGCCATAACATGCCCCGGAATTAACTTCCCTGATCCCGCAGGCGTCGAGAATTTCCTTAAATTCTGTTGATGTTGAAACTGTCATGATGTCCTCCGGATCAGATTCAAATCAGTCGCGACCTAACCTGAACATCGCCTCATTTCTCCAAATTATGATTGTAGACGTTAGGCATTTGAACGTCAATTATTCATATTGTATTTTCATATTTAGCGGTATATAATCAATTCTGAAACCAATTCCGAGGTGCATTAATGAACGGAAAACTGACAAGAAAGCAAATTCTGGACATGATCAAGGTGCTTGATAAAGCCATCAATCTTGAATACAACGCCCAGAGATTCTATGCAAACCTGGCACTCACGGTACTGAAACCCCAATGCCGTGAAATATTCGACTGGTTGTCCGACTTTGAAGGCAAGCATTACAAAAAATTGATGCGTATCCGCAACAATTATTCTGCGAGCCGGCAAGTAAAGGGACAGGTGCCTGACGTAAAACTCACGAACGAGGCGGAAGAGATGGCCGGGTTATTCAAAGAGGTAGTCTGCATGCCCGCCCCCGAAATTCTGAAAACAGCTATCGAGAATGAAAAAATTTCATACGGATATTACCAGAGAAAGGTGACCCATGCGTCTGACCCGGAAGTCAGGGATACTTTCTCACAGGCTGCCGAGGAAGAGAATATGCACATTCTCGTCCTTCAAAAGCTTTTGAAGATGATAGACACGGGCAAGAGCATAACGGAGCTGAATAAAGAAGCGATAGTAGCGTCGCTGCATTAAGAAACAATCATTCAATTTTGCGCCAGTGTCCCGCGACATTGCCATTTTCCCTGTTGTGTGGATCTACATAAGTAAATTTCCCGCCGTCATCCGATTCAAAATTCTGGTGGTTAGGATCGAGGAACCATCCGCGCAGCGATTCATCCTGCCAGACAATTCCTCCCTGTTCGCGGTATTCCGTTTTTGCCTGACCGGAAGTATCCTGTTGAGGAGAAATAATCGAGTAAATAACAGCAGTCAGAAAGATGATCGCGAATATGATTATTGCGATCATGAGTGGGCGCTTAAGTGGGTGGCCTTCGTCTATCCGTCCCAGGTTTCCGGGCAGGCCCGGGGTGGGAAACGCGACACTGTCGGATGGAAACTCGACAAGTTTTTCATCTTCATCGTCAACGGGAATCATGGATCTTTCACCTGCGACTCTTTTTTCGGATGGAACAACCGGTCGGCATCAGCGAGATGCGATTGCTCGAGCCCGTCGATATATTGATTTAATATCAATGGAGCTTCAGGGCTCAGCAGTTCATCCTGAAATTTTCCGGAGGAAATTTCCTCGAGGATGTCCTCGAGCACGCGGCGTGTATGGCTATCTATCAATCTTGGGCCTCTTGTCGCAGCTCCGAACGCAGCTGTACCGCTTATCTCCCTGAATGAGTCGACAGCCCCGAATTTATTGTAAATCGACGCCATGTTTCCGATCTCGGCGACGGTGCTCATCCTCGCCACTGCCGGATCGTATCCGGCGCGAATCAGGGTAGCGATAACCGCGCGGGTCAACTCGATCAAACCGCCAACCAGGAGAGTCTGTTCGACGAAAAGATCAACCTCGACCTCTTCCTTCAGGGTTGTCCATCGAATTCCGGCACCGTCCCTCGCGCAACCGATAGCTGCCGATAGCAGTTCAACTCTCTCCCTGCATCTGCCGGTAGAATCGCGTATTACGGCTACCATCGCTGGAAGCCCGCCGCCCTGTTCGAAAATTCTTCTGAATTCAACGCCCGGACCGTGAGGCGCAATAAGTCCGCAATCGAATTTTTTTGAAGGCTCCCACTTTTTAAAATAGAGACTGGAGCCATGAGCAAGGATCAATATCGCGCCTGAACCGGCGTTCTTCATTACTGTTTCAGCTGCATGGTGGAGATGTTCATCCGGAGCGAGTAAAAATATCGCGGACGCATCGGAGGCAGCTTTTGCAATTCCCTTAACCTTAAATCCATCGGCGGCTGCCCGCACCCTCGACGCACTTTTCTCTTTCAGTCCTACAGTAACCGGAAGCCCGTTATCCCGCAGGTTTAATGCCTGTGCCCTGCCCTGGTTGCCATAGCCGATAATGGCGATCGTCTCAACTGGATTGCCATCCACAATGAGAGGGGGGGTCGGGTACGATACGTATGGCATTTCAGATTTTTTCATTTTAAAAATTGATCAGGATTTTTCTTTCTCTTCCCTGAGCTTGATTATTCCAAAAACGCAGTAGTTGATAATGTCCTTGTACTCACTTTCGCGCCCTTCTGCAACCCTGGACGATTCTCCCTTCGCGGCGAGTTCCTCAAGCCTTTGAATGCGCTTCACTTTAATTAGAATCTGGTCGGTGATTGATGGAAGCCTCATGTATCGCCACGATTCACCGTAGTCGTGGTCCTTCGCGCGCATGGTTTCCTGGGTTTCATTGATGATCTGATTGTACTTCTTTATCGTGTCGTCGATTGGCATGTTTCACATCTCTCTTTATTACTGAAAGGGGCAAGTATACCAGAGTGACTAATCGCTAGTCAGCGATATTCGGATTTTACCCGCGGCGAAAATAATGGTAATTTTCTGCTATAAAAAATAGCAGAAAATCCCTGTAATAATTCGATATATGGCTAAATTTGAAATTTGCGAACAGGTTAGCGATTTGATGGGGGAATTCAGGTATCCGTGGATGATAGCAGGCGGCTGGTCGATCGACCTTCACGCAGGCGAAGTTACACGCAAGCACAACGATATTGAAATCGCCATCCTGAGGATGCACCAGTCCGATCTTCGGAGATATCTCGCCGGATGGGACTTTTACTATGCCGATCCACAGAGGAAAGGCGTCCTCGAGAAATGGGAGGATGAGGTGACATTAGAACTGCCCATCCACGAGATCCACGCCTTCAACAAGACATCTGTACCGCCAAAGATTGAGATTCTTCTTAATGAGTCAAGGGGAACTGACTGGCTGTATCGACGCGATGAGTCAATCACATGCCCCCTATCCAGCCTGAGGAGGGTCACACCCCTTGGAATTCCTTATATAACCCCTGAAGTTGCACTTCTTTACAAATCAAAAAATCTCGGTCCGATCGATCGGCTGGATTTAATGAACGTAATAAATAAAATGGAGCCCGAACAGGTCCTGTGGCTCACTAAATCGATCGAGACAATCGATCCGCACCACTCATGGCTTGAAATCCTCAGGGGATAATATTAAATCAGGGCGTAAAGGCTGCCGTAGCCGCGTGGAAAACTCATCGGCCAGGTTGCCATGAATACCACATTGTCGATGATAACCGGGGGACTGACCGGGAACGCGTCGAGTTGGTACTTCCAGACTTCCTCGCCCGATTTGAGATCTACACAGTAAAACTTCTGATTTTTCCCGCCAAAATAGA
>DASWIV010000001.1:0-9650 GCA_036397475.1 bacterium | reverse complement strand
GCAGCGCCCTTGAACCAGACTTCCTCGCACTCACCAAGATCAACCCGGTTAAGCCACGAATTCATGCGTGTTAGAGTTTTCGACGTATTTCTCTTGAGATTTTTGAAATGAATCTGACCCGGATCTGTCATGGTTCCATAGTAATAAGCAAACTTTTCCTGTTTATCATCGAATCCATATGATCCGACAACCCCATCGCCGGTAATTACATCCGTCGCGACATGCTTCTTGCCTTCAACGTTTATCTTTTTCAACACCGTATTCCCATGCATCGCGACCTGGAAATGAATGTGCTTGCAGTCGTTTGTCCAGCACGGACGTACAAATTCCACCGCGCCGATAATATCGTTGATTGTCCAGTGCGAGACATCGAAATCGTAATCCCTCGTGAGGCAGATTGCCTTGCCTTTGCCGTCTGACGGTACTATCCACAGCCTCCCATTTTTCCACCATTGGCCACGGCCTTCCTGGCCCAGAAACGCTATCCATTTCCCGTCGGGAGAATATTTCGGAGCCATCTTGTCTCCGTCCATCGTTTTTAATTCCTTTATCCTGCCGCCCTTCGCGGAAACCGTATAAAGCTGCGATTCGTAAATATTCAGATCGGGATCATCGCTTCGATTCGACACAAAAATAATAGTCTTCCCATCCGGCGACCAATTGGCATCTGCTTCATCGTGGACATCGCCTTTCGTTATCTGCACAGCTTTTCCATTAGACGCGCTAACTATCCAGAGATGCGCTCGCTCCTTAGGCAGGTATCCCGCCCCGTCAAATTTGTAAAAAACGCGCGTTATATGGCGCTGGACCACACCGAGTTTCTTCTTCTGCTCATCCGACTCGCGCTCGATAGCTTCCTTATCCTTCTTGATAAACGTCACGAGAAATTTGCTGCTATCCGGCGACCATTTGAAATCGGCGATCGTACCTTTCATGTCCGTTAACTTGCGGGCTTCGCCGCCGTCGACCGGTATCAGGTAAATCTGGGGCTCGCGTTCATTATGGCGGTTTGAAATAAACGCTATGGTTTTCCCATCCGGCGACCATCGCGGGGCCGCATCGGTATGGTCCCCATACGTGAACTGCCTTGGAGCGCCGCGTCCGGTTGGCGCTATCCATAAATTAGAAAATTTCTTCTCGGTTTTCTTGTCCACACGCTGTACAGCGTATATTACATTCTCACCATCAGGCGAAAGTCGAAAGCCGGTTATCAGTTCAAACCGGTACAAATCCTCGGCTGTGATGGTGCGTTTTTTTCGTTTCGGCATCTTTGGTACACCTTCATATAAATTGTAAGAGGGCAATTGTACATCAAATCCGATTAAATTTTAAAAATTGACGGCGCAATCGCGCCAGTTTTGATATATTTGTCCGACAATTAACCGGATTTAATCATGTTCACGAGGTGATCTACGTGGGAGTCCTCGACGGTAAACGCGCCCTTGTTTGCGGAGCGAGCAAGGGAATAGGAAAAGCATGCGCGACAGAAATGGCGAAAGCGGGAGCTGAAGTCACACTTATCGCCAGAAATGAAGACAGCCTGAAGGCGGTCCTTTCCGAATTATCCACATCAAAAGGGCAGTCTCATAAGTACATAGTTCTCGATTTGAATGAAACCGACCACGTCAAAAAAATCGCGGATGAGCTTTTAGCTGAATCTTCTCCTTATCATATTCTGGTCAATAACTCCGGCGGACCTCCCCCCGGACCGATAGTTGATGCAACAGGCGATGATTTCATCACTGCAATCAACAGGCATATCGTTTCGAATCAGCTTTTGGTCCAGGCGCTTGTGCCCGGAATGAAAAATGCTGACTACGGGAGAATCATCAACATTATTTCAGTTTCGGTCAAAACTCCCATCCCCGGATTGGGAGTCTCCAACACTACACGGGGAGCTGTCGCAAGCTGGGCGAAAACGCTGGCTGGTGAACTCGCTCCGTTCGGAATTACGGTCAACAATGTGCTCCCGGGTTACACCGACACTGAAAGGCTGCGCGCGTTGTTCCAACATAAATCCGAAACTACTGGCCAGAGCCTGGAGCAGGTCGAAGCGGATGTATTGAAAAATATTCCCGCCGGACGTCTGGCGCGTCCTGAAGAAATTGCCGCGGCAGCGGTTTTTCTCGCGAGCGACGCTGCCTCATACGTGAACGGCATTAATGTTCCGGTCGATGGAGGCAGGACACCGGCATTGTAGGGGAGGGATTTTTATGGAGAAAATCGAAAATTACATCGGGGGAAAATTTCAGCCGCCTGAATCGGGTAACTACATTGAAAACTTTGAGCCCGCCACAGGCTCAGTCTATTCCGAAATCGCCGACAGCGACGAGCGGGATGTCGAAAAGGCGGTCACCGCTGCAAAATCAGCATTCGCATCCTGGTCAGACCTTACCGACTGTGAGAGGACCGAATATTTGAATAAAATTGCTCAGGGAATAAAAAACAGGGCAGAGGAATTTGTAGCGGCTGAATCTAAGGACAACGGCAAACCCGAACCTCTTGCGAGGCGTGTCGACATTCCACGGGCAGAAAACAATTTCAGATTTTTCGCATCCGCGATCACACATTTTTCGTCTGAATTCCACGAGACAATACCATCCATTTATAATTACACCCTTCGACAGCCTCGCGGTGTTGTGGGTGCGATATCGCCATGGAATCTCCCGATTTACCTCCTGAGCTGGAAAATCGCTCCCGCTCTTGCGGCCGGAAACACGGTTGTCGCGAAACCGTCTGAGTTGTCGCCTTACACCGCGAAATTGCTGTCCGAAGTCTGCATCGAAATCGGACTCCCCGACGGTGTCTTGAACATCGTCCACGGCTACGGCAACAAAGCTGGCGAAGCAATTGTAAAACACCCCGACGTCTCTACCATTACTTTTACCGGCGGGACTGTAACGGGCAGAAAAATAAACGAAATTGTCGCTCCCATGTTCAAAAAAGCCTCACTTGAAATGGGCGGAAAGAACCCGACATTAATTTTTGACGATTGCGACTACGAAAAAACACTTGCGGGAAGTGTCCACGCGGCGTTTTCAAACCAGGGTGAGATCTGCCTGTGCGGCTCAAGAATTTTTGTGCAGACCGGAATATATGAAAGTTTTGTCACTGACTATGTTGAACGGGTGAAAAAGCTGAAAGTCGGAGATCCACTTGAAGAAGACACCAATATCGGCGCGCTCATAAGTGAGGATCACCGCGACAAGATCGAAATGTATGTGGAGCTGGCAAAGGATGAAGGAGGCGAAATTCTGTGCGGCGGAAAACGTCCTGAAAAAATCAATTACCGCTGCGAGGATGGATATTTCTACGAGCCCACCGTGATAACCGGACTCGATCACAATTGCCGCGTCAACCAGGAGGAAATTTTCGGTCCGGTCGTGACTATAATTCCATTTGAAACAGAATCAGAAGTCCTTGAGTGGGCGAACGGCACCCAGTACGGTCTTGCCGGTTCCATCTGGACCGAAAATGTTTCACGTGCGCACCGGGTAGCGTCGAAACTTCAGTCCGGAATAATCTGGGTTAACTGCTGGATGGTCCGTGACCTCCGTGTTCCGTTCGGAGGAATGAAAAATTCGGGCGTCGGACGTGAAGGCGGATGGGAAGCCCTGAGATTCTTCACCGAGCCGAAAAATGTCACTCTGGTAATCGATGAGGAAAATAAATAATGGCGAAAAAAATATATGACATCACTCCGGTTGTTTCGCCACGGTTGTCTGTCTGGCCCGGCGATACCGGAATGTCACGTGAAGTTCTTCTCGACACTGAAAAGGGAGACAACATTACACTCTCGACAATTCGTGCGACAGTTCACCTTGGAGCCCACGTCGACGCGCCGAATCACTATGGGAAAGGCGTCGAAGGGATGGGTACCCGCAGCCTGGAATATTATCTTGGAACCTGCCAGGTAATAAAAGTCGAGATAAATCGCGGTGAACGAATTTATCCTGATAGACTGAAAACTGAAATTACTGAGCTGAGAGTCTTATTCTCAACAGGCACATATCCCGATCCTGAAAATTTCAATGAGGATTTTGCCGCGCTATCGGCGGAACTGATAAATTATCTCCACGAGAAAAATGTTCTTCTTGTCGGAATCGATACTCCCAGCATCGATACATTCGATTCAAAGGACCTGCCATCCCATAAGGCGGTACTCAAAAACAATATGGCAATTCTTGAAGGGATTGTTCTCACAGGCGTGCCCGACGGCGCATACGAACTGATCGCCCTTCCATTAAAGCTGGAAGATTTCGACGCAAGTCCGGTACGTGCAATACTGAGGGAAATCTAATCCATAACCGCTATAACTTTTAATTCAACAGCGATTGGTGTCGGCAGCGAGCCTACTTCGACAGTCGTCCGTGTAGGCTGATTATCCGAAAAATACTCGGCGTACAATTTATTGAATTTCTGAAAATCGTCCTTCATGTTTGTAAGAAAAACTGTCACATCGACAATATTTTCCCACTTCGCGCCGGAATCATCGATAACTGCTTTGACATTATCGAAAACTGATCGGCACTGGATTTCAATGTCGTAAGAGACAATGTTACCGTCCCGGTCGAGCTCGACTCCCGGAATTTCTTTCGATCCTCGTTTCCGCGGCCCTATCCCCGATAAAAATAGAAGATTTCCGACACGTTTCGAGTGCGGATACGCTCCCACCGGTTCCGGCGCGCTTTTACTGTGAAATGTTTCTTTCTCTGATTTACCCATTATTACAGCCTGTCGCGAATTTCCCACAGGTCTGGAAACGCCGATCTGAACAAAGTTTTTTTAAGATACTCAACACCTTCGGATCCGCCCGTTCCCATCTTATGCCCGATAGTGCGCTCGACCATTTTTACATGACGGTATCTCCACTCCTGGATTCCCTCATCGATATCGGTCAGTAGCTCAAGGACAGTTGTCAGCTCGGGATCATTCCTGTAAATATTTATCAGCGCTTCCTGAATTTCAGCGTTTGGTTCAATCGATTCCGTGTGCGGCTTGTCGCGAAGCTCCTGTGGAATTTTCGCCCCGTGCTGTTCAATAAAATCATAGAAATGCCAGTGGATGGTCGGCTCCTCGAATCTTTTTTTCAGTTTCGCCGAATCGTCCGGACTAGCGGCATGATGGGCGATCATCGCCTCGCGTTTGAATCCCAGCAGAAATTCAAGCTCCCTGAATTGGGCGGACTGGAATCCCGACGCACTCTCCAGGCGATTTCTGAAGCTCATAAATTCAATGGGCGTCATGGTCTCGAGAATATCGATCTGCTGTACAAGAGTTTTCAGGATCATCCTGATGCGCTTCAACGTATGAATTGCTCCATAAAGATTATTGCCGGAAAAATCTCGCTTGACCTTGTCGAACTCATGCAGTATCAGCTTGAACCATAGCTCGTAAACCTGGTGAATGATGATAAATAATTCCTCATCGTGCTCAGGCGGGTCCGACCTCGGAACCTGCAGCTTCAGAAGTTCATCGACCTTAAGGTACGATGAATACGTGAGCGCTTTATCAGTTTTGGTAGTTTCACCCATAGTTATGTAATCCCCAGTACAACGAAAATTACAGCCAGCAGAACGATCATGACAATTACCATGAATAATTTAACCGCGTCATCCTGCTTTTTCGACCGCCTGACAGCTTCGGCATACGGAATATTTGAGAAAGTGACCATCGTGTAAAGCGGCAGGAATTTCCCCGGAAGCATATTCCTGATAGATTGCTCCAGTTTTTTAGTGAAGATGAACCATCCCGACGCCGTGTGGTCCCTCATCTCTATGAAATTGTGCAATGCCAGATCCGCAATGGCATTTGTGTTTTCAATTCTTGTATTTGAATATTCCGCAAATGCTTTTTCGATTCTGTCTTTCTTATCTTCCAGAATCTGATTGAGAATGTAGCAGTCCTCGAACGACGCGTTCATTCCCTGTCCGTAGAATGGAACGACAGCATGAGCAGCATCGCCAATAAGTATCGCCTTATCGCTGTAATGATGTGGATTGCAGCGTACCGTAACCAGCGATCCTGTCGAGTTTGAGAAAAATTCATTTACAAGATCGGGCAGATTAGGTACGGAATCCGGAAAAGTCCGCTTGAAAAATCTCGTCAGATCCGTCCCTGACTGAATCCCGTCGAAACTGTCACGTCCCTTAAACGGCCAGAAGCAGGTAACGGTAAAAGACCCATCCTGGTTGGCAAGAGCGATCATCATGTAATGTCCGCGCGGCCAGATATGAAGCGCGTGCTTTTCCATTCGATGAGACCCGTCATCCGCGGCAGGCATCCTGAGTTCTTTATACCCATGCTCCAGATGATGCTGCGAGTACTGGAATCTATCGGTTCGCATCATCCTGCGCCTTACAGCCGAATGCGCTCCGTCCGCGCCTATGATGAAATCCCCCTTGACCTCTGAAATCTCACCTGTTTTTTCATTCTTGAAAATGCAGCTCGGGACATCGAGTTCGGTATCGATACATTTATGGTCGAAGATAACTTCGACATTTTCATTTTTGTCAGCAGCTTCGATCAGAATTTTATTCAGTCCGGGACGTGAGACTGAATTAATCGCTTCCGAATCGTCCTTGCCGTAAGGCTGAAACGTCAGTTTGCCATTCAAATCATGCATCATACGGCCGCGCATCGGAATTGCGGTGGACAAAACTTCATCCGCCAGCCCGACTTCATTCAGCGCATTTATTCCCCTGACAGACAATGCGAGATTTATGGACTTGCCAGCGTCTAATTCGATAATCCGCGGATCGGGGCGCTTTTCGTATAACTTGACCCTGTACCCCCGGCGCGCCATGTAAATCGCCATCAATGGGCCGCATAGCCCTGCACCGGCTATTATTACTGTCTTTTCAGAAGTTTTTCCCATAAGAATTCAATCTACGATCTCAATATTTCGATAAATTTATAGACATCGGTGAACGTATTGTAAAAAGGAACCGGCGCGACACGGATTACATTCGGCTCGCGAAAATCGCAGATAACCCCGTTGTCGCGAAGTTTTTCAACTCTTTCTTTCGGATTGTCATCGACTATCAGCGATAACTGGCATCCGCGTTCAGATGGATTCGACGGTGTGATGATTTTTATTTTAGCGTCTGAATTTTCAACCAGGTACTCAAGGTATCCTGTCAGGATTACCGATTTGGCGCGAAGGGTGTCCATCCCGACTTCTTTGAACATCGCATGCGATTCGATCAGCGGCGCCATTGCGAAAATTGACGGATTCGAAACCTGCCAGCCGTCAGCCGACGTGACCGGTACAAATCCCGGCTTCATCTCAAATCGCGTGTCGGGATCATTCCCCCACCATCCGGCTAACCTCTTCAAATCCCGATTCTGCACATGGCGCTCATTGATATATGCCCCGGCCGTCGCACCCGGTCCGCCGTTCAGATATTTGTACGTACACCACACGGCAAAATCGACATCCCATTCGTGCAATTTCAAATCGAGATTGCCCGCTGCATGGGCTAAGTCGAAACCGGCGACACATCCGCTGCGGTGCGCGGCCTGGGTGATTTTATCGATCTCGAAAAATTGGCCGGTAAAATAATTTACTCCCCCAATTAATACCAGAGCTATTTCAGAACCGTATTTATCAATTGTTTCGATTATATTTTCAGTCCTGATGAATAACTCGCCATCCGACGGTTCCGCGTAAATTATTGCGTCCTCCGGATCGTATCCATGTAAATTCGCATGTGATTCAACCGCGTAATGATCGGATGGAAACGCGTTTTTCTCGATCAGAATTTTATACCGCGATTTTTCAGGGCGATAAAAACTCACCAGCATCAGGTGAAGGTTGACCGTCAGGCTGTTCATCATGACAACTTCATGAGGCATGGCACCGACAAGGTCAGAGGCTGATTCCCTAAGGAGCTCATGGTACGAATACCACGGACGGGTCGCTTCAAAATGCGCTTCAACACCGTAGTCGCGCCAGTCATCCAGCTCCTGCTTTAAAATCCCGCGCGTGCCCTTCGGCTGAAGCCCCAGCGAATTTCCGCAGAAATAAATAACGTCTTTTCCCGATTTATGAAGCGGGATATGAAATTTCTCCCTGTAATGGGAAAGCGGATCGCGATTATCGACATCTTCAGCAAATTCTATACTGTCGTGATACCCGTCGCCCGGAAGGAGCGAGTCGAAGTGTTCAGGTTTAATATTGAGAATGGATTTTTCCATTGGTTTACCTGACCAGCGCTTCTTTTTTTATGCCGAGGAATTCAAGTGGAGTACTGCTGAAAATTTTCTCGCGTATATCCAGAGTGATATCTTCCATCGACTCTATCATCGCTCCCGGTGTGAGTTCCCCAAGCACGAACGGATAATCCGATCCCAGCGCGATTTTTTCGGGACCGATTATTTTCAAAAGATACCTCATCATCTCAGGCTCATGGACAATCGAGTCGATGTAAAATTTCCCAAGATAATTTCTTGGAGAAACGTCGTTATCGACAGCGCATAAATCCGGACGCACGTGGAACGCATGGTTGATTCTTCCGATTGTCGCCGGAAACGCTCCACCGCCATGCGCGAACAGGAATTTCAGGTTCGGAAGCCGCTCCAGTACTCCGCCGAAAATCAGAGAACAGATCGCCCGCGACGATTCCGCCGGCATCCCGACAAGCCACGGAAGCCAGTATTGCGGGACCTCGTCACGGCCCATCATGTCCCACGGATGTACGAAGATCGACGCGTCCAGTTCATCGGCAGCCTGGAAAAAATTGAATAACTCAGGCGCGTTCAGATTCCAGCTGTTGATGTGAGTCCCGATCTCAACTCCGGCCAGTCCAAGCTCCTTCACGCATCGCTCGAGTTCCCGGGCAGCCAGGTCCGGTTCCTGCATCGGAAGTGTGCATAACCCGATAAATCTTCTCGGGTGTTCGTTTACAACCGACGCGATATGGTCATTTAGAATTTTGCAGAGATCCAGCGTATGCTCGGGACGTGCCCAGTACCCGAACATGACCGGTACAGTCGATAAGACCTGGACATCGACATTAGCCTCTTCCATTTCCGCAATACGCTGCTCGGGGTCCCAAGTGTTATGCCCGATCTGGCGGAACATTTTATCGCCGACCATCATCGCCGCCGAGCAATGGTCCAGGTGATGGAGCCGTACGAAACCCTCGTAGCCGTAGCGCTCCGACAAATCGGGCCATTCCCTGGGCAGGATGTGTGTGTGGACGTCGACCTTCATGTTATTTCCTTAAAAAAGGCACGGATCGGACCCGTGCTGACAAGAATACCGGATTTTCTCCACTTTATGTATGGTCCATAGCTAAATATATTTCAGGCGATCCCGAATTACACCTTTACAGCGGGCTCGGGGATGGGGAGAACATGTCCGCAATTTTTGCATGTCCTCATTTCTTCGTTGCCGTAGAATTCCTCAAAAATCGCTTTCAGCTCCGCGACTATATCCTTCAGATGGAAACTGGCTTCGTGAACAAGTTCATTGCAGCTGTCGCAGTACCACCTGAGGTAGTCGATCTCGGTATCCGCCCGTTTCCGCTCGACAACCATCCCGATCGTGCCGGCCGGACGCTGTGGTGAATGCGGGACATTCGACGGGAGCAGCAGTACATCACCCTCCCTGATTATGATATCGCGAGGGGTGCCGCCTTCCATGA